>DASZFX010000425.1:0-1697 GCA_035939375.1 Roseiarcus sp. | reverse complement strand
GACATGGCGAAAGAAACATCGGTCAGCGAGGCGTTCTGCGCCACGATCGCCTTGGTGGCGCCGGCGAGACCCGCAATCGCCGCCGACAGCGTGAAGGCTGCGAGCTTATATTGCATCGAGCGGTAACCGAGCGAAATGACGCGCGGTTCATTTTCGCGGATGGCCTTGAGAATCTCGCCGAACGGCGAATTGACCGTCCGCTGGACGGCGAGAAAGCCGAAGAGGAACATAACGGCGACAAAGACATAGAGAATCCAGGGATTCGACAGATCGAACAAACCCAGCGCGCGTCCCTGCGGAACCCCCTGGATTCCGTCTTCGCCGTGGGTGAAGGGCGCCTCCACGCAGAAGAAATAGACCATCTGCGAGAATGCGACCGTGATCATCGCGAAATAGATGCCGATGCTGCGAATGGCCAGCGCGCCCGTGACAACGCCTAGCGCCGCAGAAGCCGCGACGCCTATCGCGATCGCTGAGACCGGCTCCAGGCCCCAGACTTTGGCGGCATGCGCGCAGACGTAGCTCGCCAGCCCCAGGAACATGGCGTGACCGAGCGAGAGCAGGTTGACATAGCCGATGAGCAGATTGAAAGCGCAAGCGAACAGGGCGAAGCAAAGCGCCTGCATGATGAAGAATGGATAGGCGACGAAGGGAGCGATGGCGATCAGCGCGACCATCACGGCGAAGGCGATCGCGTTGGCGCGGCGATTTCGCGCCGTCGCATCCGCTGAGACTGCGGGAGCCTCGACGCGCAGGCTCACGACGTCCTCCCGAACAGGCCGGCAGGGCGGATCAACAGCACGATCGCCATGATCACGAACACGACCGTATTCGACGCTTCCGGATAGAAAACCTTGGTCAGGCCTTCAACCACCCCCAGCACAAAGCCGGTCAGGATCGAGCCCAGGATCGAGCCCATGCCGCCGATCACCACCACGGCGAAAACGACAGCAATGATGTCGGCTCCCATTCCCGGGCGCACCTGATTGATCGGCGCGGCCAGCACGCCGGCGAAGGCCGCAAGCGCGACGCCAAAACCATAAGTTAGCGTGACCATGCGCGGCACGTTGATGCCGAAGGCGCGCACCATGGTCGGATTTTCGGTCCCCGCCCTGAGATAGGAGCCGAGCTTGGTTTTCTCGATGACGAGCCAGGTTCCGAAGCACACGACCATGGAGGCGACGATCACCCAGCCGCGATAGACGGGCAGAAACATGAAGCCAAGATTGTAGGCGCCCGAGAGTTGTTTCGGAATCGCATAGGGCAGTCCCGAGGCGCCGAAAAAGTTCTGAAACAGACCCTGAAAGATCAGCGCGAGGCCGAAGGTCAGGAGCAGGCTGTAGAGTGGGTCCAGGCCCACGAGCCGCTTCAGGAACAGCCGCTCGACGATCGCCCCGACTGCGCCGATCGCGAGCGGCGAAAGGATCAGCGCCCACCAATAGTCGAGGCCCGCAAGTTTCAGCAGGAAGTAAGCGCCGAACGCCCCCATCATGTAAAAGGCGCCATGGGCGAAATTAACGATCGTCAGCATGCCGAAAATGACGGCGAGGCCAAGGCTCAGCAACGCGTAGAACGAGCCGTTGATGAGCCCGATCAGCAGCTGGCCGTAGAGCTGCGGCCAGCTGATGACGTGACCGAAGACGTTCACGGGCGGACTCCGGCGGCGGGAATCCCTTCCCCCCTTGCGGGGGAAGGTG
>DASZFX010000424.1:0-8857 GCA_035939375.1 Roseiarcus sp. | reverse complement strand
CGCGGCGCCGCCTTCAATGACCGCGGCCGAGCCGCCGGGCAATTCGCCGCCGTGATCGCGGCAAAGTCGCGTCGTCTCCTCGCGGAGGGCATTCACCTCCTCTTGGGCGAGCAGCCCCGCAGCGGCGAAAAATCCGTCACGCCCATATTGCGTCGTGAAGTCTTCGGGCATGTCCGTGGCCCTTCTCTCAACGGTACCGGCTGTGGTTCCAGCGATGGCCGAGCAGCGAGAGGATGATGATCAGGCCGTTGAAGAACTGCACATAGAAGCCGGAAAGTCCCGCCCCGACGATGCCGGTCTGGATGAAGGAAACGATCAGCGCGCCGATCGCCCCGCCGGCGATCGTGCCGACCCCGCCCCAGGTCGGCGTGCCGCCGACGAAGACCGAGGCGAGGATCGGCAGCAAATAACCGTCGCCGGACGTCGACCACCAGGTGAAGTTGATCATCGTCGAAAAGACGCCGGCGAGCGCCGCGCCGAAGCCCATGAAAACGAAGGTCGCAACGCGAATGCGCCTCACGTCGATTCCCATCTGCGCGGCGCTGTCGGGATTGTCGCCGACGCAATGCACGCGCGCGCCGAAGCGATGGCGGTTGAACAGGAAGGCCGCAAAACCCGTAAAGGCGAGCGCCCAGAGAATCTGAACCGGGAACCCGTTGACGGCCCCGGAAAAAATATGGAACGCCGTCGTATCGCCGAGATGCACCAGCGCGATCGAACGACCTTGCGTGATGATCAAAATGAGCCCGCGCAGCATGAAATTGAGACCAAGCGTCGCAACGAGCGACGACAGGCTTGCATAGACGACGAGGGCGCCTACCCCGAGCCCCAGCACCATGCCGACGACGATCGCGGCGATGATTCCAAGGAAAGGATCGTAGCCCGCCTGGACGACAAGCGCGAAGGCCCAGGCCGAAAAGCCCATCGTCGCGGGAAAGGAGAGATCGATTTCGCCGACCGTGACAATGAAGACCAAGGGAGCGACCAGGAACAGCGACACAGGCAGCGTGACGAGGACGGAGCTATAGGTCGGCCACCGCGTGAACACTTCCGGATTGGCGATCAAGAAGATCAGCATCATGATCGCAAAGACGACGAACGTGCCGATCGCGGCGCGATTGGCCTCCACGAAACGGCGGAGCGGCGGCGTATGCGGGCGCGGCGAGGCGCTCTTATCAACCGAGGCGGTCACGAGCCCGCTCTCGCTTCGGCGGTCGACAGATCGAAGGAGGCAGCGCCCTGCGGATGAGCGATATGCTCCATATAGGCGACGAGCTTCTCGGCCGAGCCGATCTCCGCTTTGGTCGCCTCCAGCGAGACCCGGCCGCGATCGAGTACGACGAAACGCTCGGCGATGTCGAAAACGTGATGAATGTTGTGGCCGATGAAAAGGATCGAACGACCTGAGGCGCGCACCGTGCGCACAAAGCGGAAGACCTTTTCCGTCTCGGTCAAGGAGAGCGCGGTCGTCGGTTCGTCGAGAATGATAAGGTCGGCCCTATTGTAGATTGCACGGGCGATCGCGACGCCCTGCCTTTCGCCGCCGGACAATTGGCCGACAATCGAATGAGGCGAGAAGACTCTCGAAGTGAAGCCGATCTCGCGCATGAGCCGGTCGGCCTCCGCAATTTCCGTCGCCGTGTCGAGGAAGCCGAAGCGCCCTACGATCTCGCGCCCCATGAATATGTTGCGTACGATCGACTGCTGCACAGCGAGTGCGCGGTCCTGGAATACCGTTTCGATCCCGGACTCGCGCGATTTGGTTGCGCTCCAACCGGCGACCGGCTTTCCGCGCACAAGGATCTCGCCGCTCGTCGGCCGCACGACGCCGGCGAGGATTTTGATCAGCGTCGATTTGCCGGCGCCATTGTCGCCGATGAGGCCGACAACCTCGCCGCGGTCGACATGGAGCGAGACGCCGCCCACGGCGAAGACGCGGCCATAGGATTTGGTGACGTTCTTAAGCTCGATCAGCCTGTCGCTCACGTCATTCTCCTGGCCGCCGGCGGCGTCAGATCGCGCTGTCGCCGCCGGCCCTAGGGTCAGCGCAGATTTTCTTGCGCGAGCTTGGCGACGGATGTGTAATTCTCCGGCGCTACAAAACCGGCGCCGGTGTCGACGTCCATTGGCGCGAGACCATAGACGATCTGCTCGCAAAGGCTGAGGACCGGCAGATAGCCTTGCTGGAAAGGCTGCTGGTCGGCAGTGAGCTGCACCCAACCGCCTTTGAAAGCCTCCACGATCTGCGGGCTCGTATCGAAACCGATGGCGATGATCTCGCCGGGCTTCTTGCCCGCCGCCTGCATATAGGTGGGCACGTTGCCGAGCATCTGGCCGCCGGGATAGGCGATGATCTTAACCCCCGGATTGTTGAGAATCGCCGCGGTGATCACCGGAATCGCCAAATTGGGGTCCGCAGCCCATTCGGGCTCCGCGTTCATCTTGGTGACCTTAAGACCGGCCGCCTCCAGCGCTTTCACCGTGCCCAGTTCGCGCGCGCCGCGCGCTTCGACGTTAAAGGGTCCGATCACGATCGCCTTGTCGCCGGCCTTCAGATTGAAGCGGCGCACCGCCTCGACGCCGAGCGCCGTCCCCTGCGGCGCCTGCTGCGCCCCGACATAAGCGCCACCGAACTTGGCGACGACCTCCGGCACAGGCACATTCTGATACATCATTTTGATGCCGGCCTTGTAGGCATCCGCCGCGAGCGGCATGATCGCCGCATCGCCCGGGTGACCCATCATCGCGATGCCGTCCGGTTTGGCCGCGACCGCCTCGCGCAATTGCTGGACCATTTTCTCAACCGCCCAGCCCGAGAAGACATAGTCGATTTTCGGACCAAGGTCGGCCTCGGCCTGCTTGGCGCCATTATAAACGATTGTGCCAAAGGCGTCGCCCTCGGCGCCGCCGACAAAGAAGCGCAAATGGACGTTGCTGCACCATTTGTTGCGCAAGGTCTGCGCTTCGGCGCTAGAAGCGACGGCGCCCGCCAAAAGCGCCGCGCAGGCCGCTGCGCCAAGTCGTTTCAACTTCGCATTCGTCATGACTTCCTCCCGATCTTTGCTTTGTCGTGGATGCCCGGCTTAAGCCGGCGTTTTTGTTGCCGCCTGCAAGGCGGAATTCTGCACCGGCTGGGCATGAGGATTGCTTTCGCTGCCGCTCACTTCGGATTCGCCACGTATTTTGCGCCGCCGCGGCAGCGCTTCAGATGGTTCAGCGCATGGACCTGACCCGTCATTTCGAGGTCGCCGCGATAGACCGGATCGTGCCAACCCTCGATGTCGATCGCGCCCTTGTAGCCGGCGAGCCGCAATTCGGAGATGACGTCGCTCCAGTTCGTGTCGCCGAAGCCAGGCGTGCGCATGAAGACGAAACGGTGCTTGCCGAAAATCCCGTGCTCGCGAACGACGTCCCAACGGACGCTCGCGTCCTTGCCATGCACATGAAATATCTTTGCAGCCCATTTGCGGATTTGCGGCAACGGCTCGATCAGATAGACGAGTTGATGGCAAGGCTCCCATTCGAGGCCGAGATTGTCGAAGGGGACGGCGTTGAACATCATCTCCCAAGCGTCAGGATTGTGGGCGATGTTCCAGTCGCCACTCGCCCAATTGCCGTCCATTGCACAATTCTCAAAGGCGATTTTGACGCCCTTGTCGGCCGCGCGGCGGCCCAATTCGCCCCACACCTCTTTCTATCGCGGCAGGCTCTCTTCGAGCGGCTTTCCTCGGACGCGGCCAGTGAATCCGGCGACGATTTTCGCGCCGAAGAGATGCGCGTTGTCGATCAGGACTTCCCAGCCGCGCAAAGTCTCGATGTCGGGATCGCGCTCTTCGAGAGGGTTGCCGAACATGCCGAGCGCTTCGATCGCGACATCCGCGCCGCCGATCGCCTCGCGCAACTCGGCGGCGAGACGGACAATGTCCTTGCCGCCCAGCGTCTGCCAGAAATAGGGTTGAATACTCTCGAAGCCATGGTCGATGATCTGACGCACATAGCCCGCGGGATCAAGCGCGTTGGCCTTCACCATGGTTCCGATGCGGATGTCGCTGAGAGCATCGCCCATCACATCTCCTGCAAATCCACGCGCGCTCGCCGGCCGGCTTGCGCGCTCTCAATCGCGGCAAAGCACATGGCGAGGCTCTTGATGTTCTCGTGCGAGACGGTCTCGGGCTCGCGGCCGTCCCGCACAGCCGAGACGAAATCGCGAATGACGCCGCTATGCGCGCCGATGGGGTCGTTCGGATCAAGCGGCGCGACCTCGATCGGCTCGACGTCGCAGATGAGGCCGCCGGATTCGATCGGGCGTTCGGCACGAAAATCCTCGCCGCCGTCCCAGGTCAACGTTCCTCGCGTTCCAATCAGCCGCCAGGCGGCTTCCCAGTTCGTACGCAACCCCTCGGCGCACCAGGAGCCGCGATAGGTGAAGACGGCGCCGTCGGCGAATTCGAAAATGGCGTTGGCGGCTGCGCCATGCGCGAACCAGGAATTGGCCGGATTGCTTTCTTGGCAATAGACCGCAACTGGCGTCGCTCCAGCGATGGCCCGCGCCATGTCGAACGTGTGGATCGCCATGTCGATCAGCAGCACGTGATCCATTTCTTCGCGAAAGCCGCCGAAATGCGGGCCGACGAAGAAATCGCAGTGCAGCGCCGTCAACGGACCGATCGCGCCGCTCGCAACGAAACGCCGCAGTCGGCGCGTGCCGGCAATATAACGACGGTTCTGGATCACTGCATGGATCTTGCCCGCCCCATGCGCGGCGGCGACCAATTCCTTGGCGTGCGCAAGCGTATCGGCGAGCGGCTTCTCGCTGAGAACGTGGCAGCCACGCTGGAGCGCTGCGAGGGCAATTTCTCGGCGCGCCTCGGGCGCAACAATGTCAAAAACGAGATCGGGCTTCACGCGCTCAATGAGCGCGACGGCGTCGGCCTCGATGACGGCGTCAGGGGCGAATTCGGCGGCGCGTTCGGCGGCGCGTTGGCGATCCAGATCGGCGAGGCCGACGATTCTGAGCCCGTCGATCTCCGCGGCGGCGCGAAACCAGGTCGCGCTCATCGCGCCACAGCCGACGACGATCGCCCGCAGGTCCTTCAAGACGCGGCCTCCCGAAAACGACAGACGCCTCTCATATGCGCTCGGCCGTAACGTTTACGACGCTAAGCCGTAACGTTTCTGAAGTCAAATCTTTGCCCGCGGCTCGGGGTCCCCTATGCTGAAGGGTCACGAGGCGGTTCATGGGCATTCGCGAACTCGCACGCCACCTGAATATTTCCATCGGCACGGTGTCGCGCGCGCTTAACGGTAAGTCCGACGTCAACCCTGAGACGCGGGCGCGCGTGTTCGAAGCCGCCGCGCGACTCGGCTATGCGCCGACGCAATCGGGCCGCTCTTTGCGTCGGGGCGCGACCGGGATGATCGGCATGATGATCCCGACTAGCGACAAGACCGCGCTCGGCGACACGATTTTCATGTCGGTGGTTGACGGCCTGCGCGGTTTCTTGAGCGCCCGCAATCTCGATCTCGTGTTGCTTCTTTGCGGCCCTGAAGAAGACGCCTTCGCCTATACCAAGCGGGTCGTCGAGCGACGCATCGTCGATGGGCTGATCATCGCGGACACCCAGCGCGTCGACCCGCGGATCGACTATCTGATCGAACGAAAAATTCCTTTCGTCACTTTTGGCCGCAGCACTTCCGGCGGCGCGCAACCGTGGGTCGACCTGGATTTTGAAGCAATGGCGGACGACGCCGTGCGGCGCCTCGTCGATCTCGGCCATCGGCGCATCGCCATGGCGCGGCCGGCGAGCGAGATTAACTACGGATACATATCCGCCGAGGCGTTCAGCGAGGCGATCGCAAGGCGCGCCGGCGGTACCGAGGGCTTGCTCATGCGAGCCGAAACGAACGAGGCAGGCGGTTATGAACTCGGCAAGACGCTGCTCAAGACTTCGCCGAGGCCCACCGCGCTCATCCTTGTGAATGTCGATATGGCGATCGGATTGTATCGGCGACTCAGCGAAGCCGGGGTCAGGCCCGGCGCGGATCTTGCGATCATCGGTTTTCACTATGGCGCGCATTGCAAGTTCCTTGCGCCGGCGCTGACCTGCTACCAGACGGAGTTGGCCAGCCTTGGCGCCCGTCTCGGCGAGGCTTTGCTCGCCCGCATGGCCGATTTTGCCCATCTCTTTGCGCTGGAAGTCGTGCAGGACGTCTGGCCGATGCGTCCCGTCCGCGGCGAGAGCGACAGCCGTTTGGCGACCCAAACCGCCGAACCTTCGGCGACGCCGGCGGCTTAGCTGTGGAGCGGGAGGAGACAAGCGACGATGCGCGGAGCGCTCGTCGTTTTCGCTGGACCTTCAAATCGCGGATCTCTACTTTCGTTCAGGGCTAGATAACTCAACGTGGTACTCTCTTCGCCATCTGACGCTCCCCGGAGAGGCGAGCTCGGTGGAATATCATACCTCCATGCTTGATGTCGCTATGGTTTAGTGTTAGCCGCGCGCATCCCTTCACCGGTTGAACGCCCGAATA
Source organism: Roseiarcus sp. (assembly GCA_035939375.1). Taxonomy (GTDB): domain Bacteria; phylum Pseudomonadota; class Alphaproteobacteria; order Rhizobiales; family Beijerinckiaceae; genus Roseiarcus. Next base: position 2,326 of record DASZFX010000424.1, on the reverse strand, counting down.
GCCGCCTCGCACCTTCCTACGTCCTTAAGCAGGCATGGAGGCCCATCTCAGCAGCGTCAATTTCTGAGCGGCATCGCGATGGGTCGCATCGGCGCGCCAGTTGCTCCGCGCAATATGATGGAGGCGCCGAAGAAGACATATTCATGGACTTTCTCGCCGGCCAACTCCTCGAGATTGACGATTTCTATGATCGGAATGCCGGCCTCTGCGAGCAGATATGCCGTGCTCGCCGCTTGGCCGGCAGGCTCGTTTTGACCCGGAGCTGTCATCGCCCGAGGCGATCGCTTGACTGGCGGAATCTCTACATCACGACCGCTTCCGTGAACTCTGTCGCCAAGTGATCGATGAAGACGCGGACGGATGGAAGAAGGCCCTGCCGATAGGGAATGAGAGCTGTAATTGTGGAATCATCAGCAAGCCGGTAAGCCGCTGCGATCGACCACCGCGCTCTCGCAAGCTGAGCAGCTGATCCTGCTCAAGGACGATCGCCTGCTAGCTGGGCGATGTCCGGTCGGGCGCCTGGCTTTGTTGGCTTCCGGGGCCTGCGCGTGTCCTACTTAACCGCCCAGGGCCCTGATCGTCTCCGCAACCGAAGCGCCGGGGACGCGAAGGAGTCCTGTGAAAGGCTCGTTCAGCTCAAGGATCAGAAAGACCGCGCTTGCTACCGCAAATGAACCCAAGGCAAGTGCAGCGACGCTTGTGGCGTTGAGCCGAGAGAGCACGCCGAAGCCGCAAAAGAGCAGCATCGACCAAGATACGACGACGATTAGCAGCGGCCACGAGACAGGACTCGCCAATTGCAGCGACATGAGCAGTCGGGTCTGCTCGATGACGCCGACATTGACGCCGATCGTTGGAATCAATTGCGTCTGGGCAGGAGTCTGAGGCTTAAGCGCCGAGACGCCCTCGTTCATCCGTTGGAACATCGGCAAATACGACTCAACGTCGAACTCCTTCTGATCGGTGTCGCCGCCGCCCCAGATCGTGTGGTAGGCGCCCTTGGTTGCCGCCTTGACGCCGTCCCGCAGCGGCTGCGCCTCGGGCCCATATTGGGCGAGCGCCATGTCGAGTTGGATAGTGCGAGCGCCGAGCGTTTCGACATTGGCCTTCTGGGTGGCGAAAAAGCCATAGGCCGAACCGACCAGCGTGCCCAGCACCAAAGCCAGCAACAGACTGACCAGCCCCATGATCGCGCCAATCATGTCGCGCGACCCCGATGACATATGGTTCTCCGGCAACAGCCTTTGCAGGAACAGGCCAAAAATCCCGAGGCCAAAGGTCAGTATGCCGAAAGCGCCTGATGTGAAAATGGTCCTCATTTTCGCCCCCAATAATCTTCCTCGCGCAGTTGCCGCGCGCAACGTCGAAGCCTTGACCATACCCCGCAGTAGGGTCTCGGCGGCCTCTGGGAGAGTGACAGGGTCATTGGGGCCAACCTCGCCGACGAGCGCGTCATTTGGGCTGGCGACCCGTTCTGGTCTTTTTGGGGAACGGGTCTGGCGCTGACGCGCCCTTAGCCAGCGAATGCTTGTAAGCCGACCCAGGGCCCTTTGGCTTATCGGCCCTTGGGTTTCTTCATTTGCCCCTTGGCCATCGCGCCCTCCCTTGACCATCATCATCGAAGCATCAGGCCTAGCAGGAGTGGAGGCGCGGTCATTCGACGGCTTTCAGCACCTCGATCAACGGGGCCGGACTCGCCCGGAACAACCCCGAGTAGGGGTCGCTAAGATCGACAATGGCTTCAATCCCCGTCGCGACGGCCAACGCGCCGACCGCGATTGCGAGATAAGACATCGGGTGTTGTTTGGACAGCAGGCCGTAGCCGCAGAAAAGACACGTCGCCCAAGCCACGACAATGCAGAGGAGCGGAATGTTGACAGGATCGACCAGGGCCAGCGCCATCTGAGAACGCGCCTGACCGATCGCATTCGCCGCCTGCAACGCCTGCGCCTGAGCGGCTTTCTGTTTCTCCGACGACGGTTGAAGGGAGTTCAGGAAATCCTCTCTCTCCTTCAGACTCGACAAGGCAGCGCGATAGTTCCTTACGAGGAAGTCGCCGTCGGACCCGCCCCATATTTGGGTAATCGTGCGCTCGATGCTTGATCTGAGAATTTTTCGACCCTCCGCCGCCTCCGGCCCGTAGTCATTGAGGGCGGCGTCGAGCTTCAGATCGCTAATCGCGATAGTCTGTATCGCGGACTTTTGCGCGCTATAGACGCTGTAAGCAGTCGAGATCAATAAGCCGAGCGTCAGCGCCAAAAGAAGCGTCACGAGCCCGGTGACGGCCTTGACCATATCGCCGGCCCCGCCGGTCGTGTAACTCCCT
>DASZFX010000423.1:0-2289 GCA_035939375.1 Roseiarcus sp. | reverse complement strand
ATGAGAAACAGAATGACGAGCGCGGCGACCGAAGTCGCCTCGGGGCGCAGAAGGAGGCGCCGCGCCGCCTCGCCGTAAACGACGCTACGGGCCGCGGGCGGCGATTGCGCGCTCGCGGCCTGAGGCTCACCGGAACCTATCGGATCTCCCACGAGACTAAAGGCGTTCAGGATCTCCCGGCTCAACGGTAACCAGCGGTCACGAGCTTCGCGACCTGGTCGATGTTCGACTTGTCGACGACCGTCGGGCCGGTCAGAAAGTAGTTCGCTTCAACCAGCCCGTATTTGAGATAATGGGTCAACAGCAGGACTGGCATATAACCTCGCCAGAACTGTTGCTGGTCGATCGTGAACGCCTGGCGCCCGTCCTTGACTGCGTCGAGCGCCTGCGCGTCGAGATCATAGCCGGTGATGATCAGGTCGCTCTTGCCGCTATCCGCCTTCGCCGCAAGCAGGCCGGCGCTGATGTGGCAGACGCTGGTCGCTGCTGCGGTGTCCGGATTCCTGCGCAGATAGTTGACGACGAGTTCCGACTCCTGCCCAGGGTCCATGGAGGACTCGAGGAATTCGGCCTTGATCCCCGCCACCTTGAGCGCGTCGATCTCGGAATTGGCGCGATCGCGGCAGGTCGCGTCGCCGGGCTGCTGGTCGACGACGACAACGCCGCCCTTGATCCCCATGGCGGCCAAGCGTTTGCCGGTAAGGGCGCCTGCGGCCTTTTCGTCCGATCCCGTCCGGAACAGGAAGATGTCGTTCGGGTCGCGGACCTGCACGCCGGCGGGCGGCGCGGCGGCGCTCCCGAAGGCGATGCCGGCTTCTTTGGCCCGCTTGGCGACGTCGACGTAAGCGGCATCCTCGGCGAACTCGCATAGAGCGATGCCGTTCGCCTTGGCCGCGATCGCTTCTTCGATTTTTTGGACCTGATTGGGGATGGTGAGTTCATCCGGGTAGATGTACGTCACTTTGACTCCGAGGTTCTTTCCCGCTTCCTCGGCGCCGCGCGCCAAGTAGCCGTGGAAACCCGTTGGCGCGGAGCAGCCGACGAAATAGATGGAGACATTGCTGTCCGCGGCCGTCGCCGCGCCGGTCGAGGCCGCGAGAGCAAGCACGGCGCCGGCGAGCGCCGCCGGGACGCCGCGGCCCGGAGCATCGCCGCCGGCCGCGCCGCGAACAAAGAGCTTCATCAGACTGGACTTGCTTACCATCGCCGTTCCTCCTGTCAGCGAAGAAAAAGATTTTTCGGACGGCGCGGTTCGTCATCGCGCCGTCGAGCCGATCTCACGCATCGGCCTTCAGGTCGAACTTCTGGGCGTCGACGGGTCGGGCTTTGCGGAAATCGGCCTCGGAAACCGGCAGTCCCGCAAGAGCGACGCGCGCCGCGGCGCCGATGTTGTGGACTATGTCCGAAGTCTCCTCGCGACTATGTTTGGGGTGCGTCGCGACCATCACCGTGCGATCGAGGATGTCGAGCGACTTCTTGCACATGTCCTTCGAATAGGCCTTCCGGCACTCCGCGTTGGCCGGCATGTTGAACGGATTCATCGCCGGATGCGCGGCGCCCGCGCCCATCAGCACCTGGTCCCATTCGACGTAGGTGTGGCGGCCGGTCTTTCCGGCGATCACCGCCGGGAAGAATTCGACGAAGCGCTTCGCCGCCTCCCCAGAAGGCAAAGTATACATGACCTGCGTCGCGCAATCGTAATCCGGACTGTTCATCGGCGTCGGCTTCAAACCGAGGTTTCCGAGCGAACGCGTCTCATCGAGGATTCGCCGCTTTTCGGCGCGCATCGCCGCGACCATTCCGTCGAGACGGTCCAACTGGACGTTGAGCATGGCGCCCATCAACTCGGACGCCCTGGCGCCGTTGCTAGAGAAGGGTTTGACCGTGTCGTCACGACCGAGCCAGTAGAAATGGCACGGATCGATGGCGCAACGCACGCGCTCTGCGAGCAAGTCGTCGTTGATCGCGACGCCGCCGCCTTCCCCACAGGTCATATTCTTATAGTAGTTGAAGCTGAATGCGCCGATATGGCCGATGGCGCCAAGTTTTCGGCCCTCGTAGCCGCCGCCGACGCCCTGGCAGGCGTCCTCGATGACGATGAGATCGTGTCGCCGCGCCACCTCCATGATGGAGTCCATGTCGCAAGCCGCGCCCCACATATGGACTGGCACGACCGCCCGAGTGCGCGGACCGATGGCGGCTTCGATCGCCTTTGGATCGATGGTGACACTCTCATCGACATCGACAATGAGCGGAATGGCGCCGACGGCGAGCACCGAAGTTGCGGTC
>DASZFX010000422.1:0-12128 GCA_035939375.1 Roseiarcus sp. | reverse complement strand
CCGATCCCCGACGAGCCGCTGACCTTCCTCACCGGGCTCCGCACCATGACGACGGCGGGCGACGTCTATACGCAAACCGGCATGGCCGCGCATATCTATCTCGTCACCGCGCCGATGATCGACGATTATTTCTACAACGCCGACGGCGAGATGTTGATCGCGCCGCAGATAGGTACGTTGCTGATCTTCACCGAGCTCGGCAAGATGAGTATCGGACCCGGCGACATTGCGGTGATCCCGCGCGGCATGAAATTCAAGGTCGAGCCGATCGGCGGCGCCTCGCGCGGCTATGTCTGCGAGAACTACGGCGCAAAATTCACCCTGCCGGAGCGCGGGCCGATCGGCGCCAATTGCCTCGCCAATTCTCGCGACTTCAAGACGCCGGTCGCCGCTTTCGAGGAGAAGGAGACGCTCTGCCGCGTAACGGTTAAATGGTGCGGCCGCTTCCATCAGACCGAGATCGATCATTCGCCGCTCGACGTGGTCGCCTGGCACGGCAATTACGCGCCTTACAAATATGATTTGCGAAGCTTCTCGCCGGTCGGCGCGATTCTGTTCGATCATCCCGATCCGTCGATCTTCACGGTTCTGACCGCGCCGTCCGGCGAAGCGGGCACGGCCAATGTCGATTTCGTCATCTTCCCGGAACGCTGGGCGGTCGCCGAACATTCCTTCCGGCCGCCTTGGTACCATATGAACATCATGTCCGAATTCATGGGCCTGATCTACGGCCAATATGACGCGAAAGAAGAGGGCTTCACGCCCGGCGGCGTCAGCCTGCACAATTGCATGCTGCCGCATGGGCCCGACGCCAGCGCCTTTGAAAAAGCGAGCACGGTCGAACTGAAGCCGGTCAAACTGGCGAACACGATGGCCTTCATGTTCGAAACGCGCTTTCCCCAACAGCTCACCGAATATGCAGCGCATCTTCCCTCGTTGCAGGACAATTACGCCGATTGCTGGCGCGATCTGAGCAAGCGTTTCGATGGTGCGTCGGGCGTGAAATAGCGCCCGCGCGCGGGAAATATCGCAGGTCGCGCCGGCCCGCTCCAATCGCTTTGGTTTGGCGCCCTCTAGCGCTATCCTGACATCGGGCCGGCGGCTTGACTTTTTCGCCGTACCTTCTAGCGATACGGACATCGCTAGAAGGAGCGGACTTTTTGACGAGTAACGGCGCGTCGAGTTTCGACTACATCATCGTCGGGGCCGGCTCTGCGGGTTGCGTTCTTGCGGATCGGCTCACCGAGGACGGGCGCGCTGCGGTTCTGGTGTTGGAGTTCGGCGGCTCCGATCGATCGCCGGTCATTCAAATGCCCGCCGCTTTGTCCATCCCGATGAATTCGAAAAAATACGACTGGCGGCTCCATAGCGAGCCGGAGGCGCATTTGAACAATCGCCGCTTTCATGTGCCGCGCGGCAAAGTCCTCGGCGGGTGCTCCTCGATCAACGGCATGGTCTATGTGCGCGGCAATCCCTTCGATTTCGATCGCTGGGAGGAGGAAGGCGCGACAGGCTGGGCCTATCGCAAGGTCCTGCCGTATTTTCGCCGCGCTGAAAGCCGGCGCGACGGCGCAGATCAATATCGCGGCGGCGACGGCCCGCTGGCGACGCGTTATGGCGGCATGGCGAACCCTCTCTACGAGACCTTCATCGACGCGGGCCGACAAGCCGGTTACGGCGTGACGGCGGACATCAATGGCGAGCGGCAGGAGGGATTCGGCCGGCTCGATATGACGGTCAAGGACGGCGTGCGCTGGTCTGCCGCCAACGCTTATCTGCGTCCCGCGATGGAACGGCCGAATCTGAACGTCGCGACCCGTGCGCATGCGAGGCAAATCGTCTTCGAAGGGCGCCGCGCAATCGGCGTTCGCTATACGAGGGGAGGGCGTGAGCATTTGGCTCTAGCTCGCCGCGAGGTGATCCTCAGCGGCGGGCCGATCAATACGCCCCAGCTCTTGAAGCTCTCTGGCGTCGGCCCCGCCGAGGAGCTCCGCGGCTTCGCCATCCCCGTCGTTCACGATCTGCCGGGCGTCGGCGAGAACCTTCAGGATCATCTCGAATTCTATTTTCAGGTCGCTTCAAAAGAGCCGATCACGCTTTACGCCAATACAAGTCTCGTCTCGCGCGGCGTCATAGGCCTGCGCTGGCTTTTGAGCCGGCAGGGACCAGGCGCGACCAATCATTTCGAGACCGGCGGCTTCATTCGCTCGCGGCGGGGGGTACGATACCCCGACATCCAGTACCATTTTCTGCCGCTCGCCGTGAGTTACGACGGCAAAGGCCTCGCCAGCGAACACGGCTTTCAGGCTCATGTCGGTCCGCTTCGCTCGAAAAGTCGCGGTTGGGTGCGCTTGAGATCCGCCGATCCCAAGGACCATCCGCTCATCCGGTTCAACTACATGAGCCATGAGGAGGACTGGATCGAAATGCGCGCCTGTGTCCGGTTGACCCGGGAGATTTTCGCGCAAGCCGCCTTCGATCCCTACCGCGGCCGCGAGATAAGCCCCGGCGCCGACGTCGTCAGCGACGACGAAATCGACGTCTTTATCCGCGAGCGCGTCGAGAGCGCCTATCATCCTTCCTGCACCTGCAAGATGGGGGCGGCCAGCGATCCAATGGCGGTGGTCGATCCGCAAGCGCGGGTCATCGGCGTCGACGGCTTGCGGATCGTCGATTCATCAATCATGCCGTCGATCACCTCCGGCAATCTCAACGCCCCGACGATCATGATCGGCGAGAAGGCAGCGGATCACATTCTCGGGCGAGCGCCGCTGTCGGCGTCCAACGCGCCCTATTACGAAGCGCCAAATTGGCGGACGGCGCAGCGGTAGGGGGTGACGTACAGCGTCATCGCGAGGAGCCATCGGGCGCGCCTCGCTCACGAGCCGATGTGTGCTACCGTCATTGCGAGGAGCGAAGCAACGAAGCAATCCATTGAGCGCCGAGGCTCCATGGATTGCTTCGCTTCGTTGGTAATGACGGGAGGGCGCTCCGGCGCGTCAAGCGGGAGGGTGAATTGTCGGCAAAGGTCCTCTCTCCGCCCTGCCTTGGCGCCCTATGCCCCAAGCGCAGCTCCCCGCCGCTCCGCGCTCGGGCTGTGGCCGAAATGGTCGAGGTAGCTCTTCGAAAAATGCGAGGCGGAATTGAAGCCGCTGGCGACGGCGACGGAGAGGACCGGCATCGCGGTCTGGCGCAGCAATTGGCAGGCGTGGCCGAGGCGGATTTCGAGGTAGCGCCGCGTCGGCGTATGGCCGAAATGTTTCAAGAAGAGCCGCTCGAGCTGGCGGTTCGACAAAGCGACGCTGGCGGCCAGTTCGTGCATTCGCAGCGGGCGCTCGATCGACTGCTCCATGAGCGAGACGACGCGCACGAGCTTCGGATGCGCGGCGCCGAGCCGGCCGCAAGGGTCGATCCTTTGGCGCTCGCCGGCCTCGCGTATGCGGTGGTGGATGAGTTGCTCCGTCACGGCGGCGGAAATCTCGCGGCCGTGGTCACGTGCGATCAGCGAGAGCATCATGTCGGCCGCCGCGGTGCCGCCGGCGCAGGTGAAGCGGTCGCGGTCGATCTCGAAGAGGTCCTCGCCGATCGCAAGATCGGGAAAGTCGGCGCGCATGCCGGGCAGGTTCTCCCAATGGATGGTCGAGCGATAGCCATGGAGCAGCCCGGCCCTGGCGAGAACATAGGCGCCGGTGCAGACCGCACCGGCCGCCGCGCCGAACTTCGTCAACCGTCGCAAGGCCGCGATAAGGGCGCGGTGGTCGATCGACTGCACGTCGACGCCGGCGCAAACGACGACGGAATCGACATCGCGCGTTTGCGCGAACGAATGGTCGACGCCGACTTTGACGCCGTTCGAGGCTTCGACTGGCTTGCCGTCGGCCGAATGGAGCCGCCATTCATAGAGAGGAACGCCGCTCGCCCGGTTGGCCAGGCGCAGAGGCTCGATCGCCGCGGTGAAGGCGATCATCGAGAAGCGATGGACGAGCATGAAGGCGATCGTCTGTGGGGCTCTGCGATCGCGCGCCGCGCCATTCTCCGCGCCGCGAAGGTTCAAGCGGGTCTTTTCCTGCTTGGCGGTCAAGGTCTTCAATGCCCTGTCTTCAATGCTCGCTGGAGACGGCTTCCGATCCTTATTCAAAGCAGAATTTGTCGGAAAATCAAAAGTCATTGTCGCTTAGGCTCAAGACCCTGGCGGCCGGGGCGAGGAAAGTCGGGGTTAACGCCCACGAGACCCGAGGCAGATTCCCTTAATGAGGGCTAGGCGCTGCGACCAGCGCCGCTCTCTCGCGTCTGTCTCGCAAGAGACTTGAAGTCGAAGCGCCGAAACCGTCATTTGCGAGCAAAGCGAAGCAATCCAGGGGCTCAAAGGGCGCGGCGGTAGCCCTGTGGATTGCTTCGTCGCCTCCGCTCCTTGCACTGACGGTCGAGGGGGCTAAAAACAGATCGATCGATGCGTCGCTTTTCGCTCGGAACGCTGTTGGCCGAAGCCCTGAACGCCAACCAGGGCTGGGAACGCCAATGGCGCAACCCCGAGCCGAAGAGCGCCTATGACATCGTCATCGTCGGCGCCGGCGGGCATGGCCTCGCCACGGCCTATTACCTCGCCAGCCTTCACGGCCTCAACAATGTCGCAGTCATCGAGAAGGGCTGGCTCGGCGGCGGCAATACGGGGCGCAACACGACGATCATCCGCTCGAACTATCTCTACGACGAGAGCGCCGCGATCTACGAACATGCGATGAAGCTCTGGGAGGGGCTGTCGCAAGAGTTGAACTACAATGTGATGTTCTCGCAGCGCGGCGTCATGATGCTCGCGCATAGTCTGCACGACGTCCAAAGTCTCAAACGTCACATCTACTCCAATCGCCTCAACGGCGTCGACAATGAATGGCTGACGCCTGAAGAGGCAAAGGCCTTTTGCCCGCCGCTGAACGTCAGCGACGCGATCCGCTATCCCGTTGTCGGCGCGGCGCTGCAAAGGCGCGGCGGCGTCGCCCGCCACGACGCCGTCGCCTGGGGCTATGCGCGCGCAGCCGACGCACGCGGCGTCGACATCATCCAGAACTGCGAAGTGACCGGCCTCCAGCGCCGCGTCGATGGCGCCATCGCCGGCGTCGAGACCACGCGCGGCTTCATCGGCGCGCGCCGCGTCGGCGTCGTCGCAGCCGGCCATACCAGCGTGATCATGAGCATGGCCGGCGTGCGTATGCCGATCGAGAGTTATCCGCTGCAGGCGCTGGTCTCGGAGCCGGTGAAGCCGATCTTTCCCTGCGTTGTCATGTCGAATGCAGTGCACGCCTATATTTCGCAATCCGACAAGGGCGAATTGGTGATCGGCGCCGGCACCGATCAATATACGTCCTATAGTCAGCAGGGCGGGTTGCACATCACGACGCATACGCTCGATGCAATCTTGGAGCTGTTCCCGCAATTTGCACGGATGCGGATGTTGCGCTCCTGGGGCGGCGTCGTCGATGTGACGCCGGATCGCTCGCCGATCATCGGAAAGACGCCGGTCGAGGGCCTCTATGTGAATTGTGGCTGGGGCACCGGCGGGTTCAAGGCGACGCCGGGCTCGGGCCATGTTTTTGCGCATACGCTGGCGACCGGAGAGCCGCATGCGATCAACGCGCCTTTCACGCTCGATCGCTTCCGAACGGGACGCCTCATCGACGAGGCCGCCGCCGCGGCTGTAGCGCATTGAGCAACCTCTGATCGCGATGGCCAAACATTTGCAGCAATCGTTTCGGACTAGACGCATTGTGAGGACAAACTGCGACGCCGGCATTTCTCCCGCGAACGCAGATAGAGGCTTGGCGCTGAGATGCTGCTGATCGACTGTCCCTATTGTGGACCGCGTCCGGAGATCGAATTTCGCTGCGGCGGCGAGGCTCATATCGCCCGGCCGGCGGACCCGGCCGCGATGGACGATGCGGCATGGGCGGAGTTTCTGTTCATGCGCGCCAATCCGAAGGGCGTCCATGCCGAACGATGGATACATCAGCACGGCTGTCAGCGCTGGTTCAACGCCTTGCGCGACACTTTGAGCGACGCCTTCATAGAGACCTATGAGATGGGTACGCGACCTTCGCGCGCGGCGGAAGGAAAGTCGACGTGACGTCGCAGCCCTATCGACTGCCGCAAGGCGGGCGCATCGACCGCGCTTCGCCTTTGAGCGTGAGCTTCAACGGTCGCCGGCTCTCGGGTTTTGCCGGCGATACGATGGCGTCCATCCTATTGGCGCATGGGCAGGTTCTCGTCGGCCGCTCATTCAAATATCATCGCCCGCGCGGCTTGCTCTCCCATGGTTCGGACGAACCGAACGCGTTGCTCTCGGTCGATCGCGGGCCGGGCCGCATCGATCCCAACAATCGCGCCACGATGATCGAGGCGTTGGACGGGCTCGCGGCGCATTCGCAGAACCATTGGCCGTCGCTGGATTTCGATCTCGGCGTCGTGAACGATGCGCTTTCGTCCTTGTTCGCCGCCGGCTTCTACTACAAGACGTTCATGTGGCCGCGGGCGTTCTGGGATCGCCTTTACGAGCCGGCGATCCGCGCCGCCGCCGGCCTCGGCGTGGCGCCCGCTGCGGCGGACCCCGATCGCTACGGACATCGTCACGCCCATTGCGACGTACTCATTGTCGGCGCCGGCCCTGCGGGCCTTTCCGCGGCGCTCGCCGCCGCGACAGCCGACAAAAGCGTATTCCTCGTCGATGAAGGCGTGGAAATGGGCGGCGCGTTGCTCCACGACGTCAGCGCGACGATCGATGGCGGGCCCGCCGCTGCGTGGCTCGCTGAGACGCTTACACACTTGCGGGCGCGCGACAATGTCGTTCTGCTGCCGCGTACGACCGCCTTCGGCTCTTACAATCACAATCATGTCGGGCTGGTCGAACGCGTTGCTGACCATTTGGCGCAGGCGCCGGAAGGCCTCGCCCGCGAACGCGTCTGGCAAGTTCGTGCGGGCGAAGTCGTTCTCGCGACCGGCGCGCATGAGCGCCCGCTCGTCTTCGCCGACAATGACCGGCCCGGAATCATGCTGGCCGACAGCGTCCGCTCATTCATCAATCGATACGCTGTCGCGCCGGGCCGGCGCATCGTCTTTGCGACGAACGGCGCTTCCGCCTATGCCGCGGCGGCCGACGCCAAGGCGGCCGGGCTCGATGTGACGCTTGTCGATATCAGGGACGAGGCGACCTGCGTCAAGGAGGCCGCGGAACTCCGCCTCGCCGGCTGCGAAGTCCTGACCCGGCACAGCGTCGTCGGTTCGAAAGGGCGAAAGCGCGTCAGCGGCCTCATCGTCGCGCGGTTCGGCGACGCGAAGATCGGCGCGCGGCGAATTCTCGATTGCGATTGCGTCGGCCTGTCGGGCGGCTGGACCCCCGCCGTGCATCTCTTCTCGCAATCACGCGGCAAGCTGCGTTTCGAGCCCTCGATCGACGCTTTCGTACCAGATCGCGCGGCGCAGGCTGTGCGCGCGGCGGGCGCCGCGAGGGGTACATATGATCTCGCCGCCTGTCTCGCCGAAGGCTTCGCCGCCGGCGCTGCCGCGGCCGGGCGCGTGAGCGACCGCGGCTTTTCCGCCTCCGCAACGCTTACGGGTTTTGAGCCGGCAGGACCGTTGCCGACGGACGACGACCCGAAGCGCCTCAAGGCCTTCGTCGATTTTCAGAACGACGTGACGGCCAAAGATATCAAGCTTGCGCTGCGCGAGGGCTTCGAATCGGTCGAGCACGTCAAGCGCTACACGACGACGGGCATGGCGACCGACCAGGGCAAGACGTCGAACATGAACGCCCTCGGCCTGATCGCTCGAACGATGGAAAAGCCAATTCCGGAAGTGGGGACGACGACGTTTCGACCGCCCTATGCGCCGGTCACGTTCGGCGCGCTGGTTGGTCCGGCGCGCGATGTTCTGTTCGATCCCGTGCGCAAAACGCCGATCCACGACTGGGCCGCCGAGCATGGCGCGACGTTCGAGAATGTCGCGCTCTGGCGGCGCGCCTGGTATTTCCCCAAAGCGGGCGAGGACGAGCGCGCTGCGGTGGCGCGGGAGTGCAAGGCGGCGCGCGACGCCGTCGGCCTGTTCGACGCCACGACGCTCGGCAAGATCGAAGTCGTCGGCCGCGACGCCGCCGAGTTCATGAACCGCATATATACCAACGCGTGGCTCAAGCTCGAACCGGGGCGCTGCCGCTACGGCCTCATGCTGAAGGAGGACGGTTATATCCTCGACGACGGAGTGGTTGCGCGCCTCGCCGCCGATCGCTTCCATGTGACGACGACGACCGGCGGCGCGGCGCGCGTGCTCAATCACATGGAGGATTATCTCCAGACCGAATGGCCGCAGCTCGAGGTCTTTTTGACATCGATCACCGAGCAATGGGCTGTGATCGCAGTGCAGGGTCCGAAGGCGCGCGACGTGATCCGTCCGTTGATCGAGGGCGTCGATCTCGACAAGGAAGCCTTTCCGCATATGGCGGTGCGGCTCTGTCGCTTCCTTGACGCGCCCTGCCGCCTCTTCCGCGTCTCCTTCACCGGCGAGCTTGGCTACGAGATCAATGTGCCGGCCGATTTCGGACGAAGCGCCTGGGAGGCGGTCTATGCGCAAGGCCAGGCGTTTGGGATCACGCCCTATGGGACGCAGGCCATGCACGTCCTGCGTGCGGAGCGCGGCTTCATCATCGTCGGCCAGGAGACGGACGGCACAATGACGCCCGACGACGTCGGGCTGGCCGGGATGATCGCCAAAGCAAAGCCGGATTTCGTCGGCAAGCGTTCGCTGGCCCGGCCTGATCTTGTCGCCCCGGGCCGCAAGCAACTCGTCGGCCTATTGACCGACGATCCCCGCCTCACGTTGGATGAAGGCGCGCAAGTCGTTGCCGATCCCGCAACGCCTATACCCGCGCCCATGCTCGGCCATGTCACATCGAGCTACTGGAGTGCGAATTGCGATCGTTCGATCGCGCTGGCCGTCGTTGCGGACGGGCGCAACCTCGTCGGTCGCAAGCTTCATGCGACGACGCCGGCCGGTTTCGCTCCCGTCACGGTCAGCGCGCCGGTCTTCTTCGATCCAAAGGGAGAGCGCGTCCATGGCTGAGCCCGCTCGGGCGATCGAGCCCACGCTGCGCCGGCGCTTCGCGCTGGATGAAGGCCCGCGATCGAGGCAGGGCGTGTCGATTGCGATCCTGCCGCCTGCGGCGCGCTTTTCGCTCCGCCTGCCGATCGGCGCGGGCGCCGCCGCGCGCGAGATCGCAGGGTTCCGCTTGGGCGCGCCAATCAATCGCTACGAGGCGGCGGGCGATCGCTGGTCTGCGCGCCTCGGCCCGAATGAATGGCTGATCGGCGGCCCGGAGTCTGATGGCGAGCTCATCGCGACCGAGGTCGAAGCGGCGCTGGGCGGCGCAAGCCACGCCCTGACCGATGTGTCGCACCGCAATGTCGGCATCGAAATCTCCGGCGTCGCGGCGGCGGCGGTTCTCAACGCGGGATGTCCGCTCGATCTTTCGACCAAGGCTTTCCCTGGCGGATCGGCGACGCGCACTGTGTTGGCGAAGGCCGAGATCGTGCTGGTGCGGGCGGAAACTGAGCCGGTTTTCCGGGTCGAATGCTGGCGCTCCTTCGCGCCCTATGTCCACGCTTTCCTCATCGAGGGGAGCCGAGATTTTCCAGCCCTTGCCCGAGACGATAGAGCGAGCAAGATAGATGCTTAACCCGACAGGAGCTTAGAGATGGCCGTCGAACCCACGACCGGCGCTCACGCCCATGAACCGCGGCGCGGTCGCGACGCAAGGCGCGCCGCGCGCGCTCAGCGCAGCGTCGCCCATGTCCCCTACATCACGCGCAACATTCCCTTGACCGAAATGTTGGGCGAAGAGGGTCTGGCGATCATCGAGAACAACGCTGACACGCTTTTGCAGGAGATCGGCATCGAATTTCGCGAGCACCCGCGCGCGCTTGCGCTGTTCAAGGAGGCCGGCTGCGATATTGTCGGCGAACGCGTTCGCTTTCCGCGGGGATTGGCGCGGCGGCTTTGCGCGACGACGCCTTCGCAATATGTTCAATGCGCGCGCAACCGCGAGCGCGACGTCGTCATCGGCGGCAAGAATACGGTATTCGCGCCGAATTACGGCTCGCCTTTCGTACATGACCTCGACAAGGGGCGCCGCTACGGAACGATCGAGGACTTCCGCAATTTCGTGAAGCTCTCCTACGCCTCTCCGTTCATCCATCACTCGGGCGGGACGGTCTGCGAGCCCGTGGATCTTCCAGTGAACAAACGCCATTTCGAAATGGTCTATTCGCATATCAAATATTCCGACAAGCCCTTCATGGGCTCGGTGACCAAGCCCGAGCGCGCCGAAGATACAGTGCGGATGTGCGAAATCGTATTCGGCGCCGATTTCATCCAGGCGAACACGGTGTGCACCAGCTTGATCAACGCCAATTCGCCGCTGGTCTGGGACGCTACGATGCTCGGCGCGGCGGAAGTCTATGCGCGCAACAATCAGGCCTGCATCATCACGCCCTTCATTCTCTCGGGCGCGATGAGCCCGGTCACCGTCGCCGGAACGTTGACCCAGGTGTTGGCCGAGGTCATGGCGGGAACCGCCTTTTGTCAACTCACGCGCCCCGGCGCGCCGGTCATCTTCGGGACCTTCGTTTCGACCCTCTCCATGCAGTCGGGCGCGCCGACTTTCGGCACGCCGGAGGCGGCTTTGGCCATCTACGGCGCGGCGCAACTGGCGCGACGCTTGAAGATGCCGTTCCGTTCTGGCGGTTCGCTTTGCGCCTCGAAAATTCCGGACGCCCAGGCGGCCTATGAGAGCGCCCAGACACTGACGCCGACGGTGCTCGCCGGCGCGAATTTCGTTCTTCACGCCGCCGGCTGGCTCGAAGGCGGGTTGTCGGCTTCCTACGAAAAATTCGTCATGGATTTCGATCAACTCGGCGCGATGCATGTTCTGGCCAAAGGCGTCGACCTCACGGACAACGGCCAGGCGATGGAGGCTTTTCACCAAGTGGAGCCCGGCGGGCATTTTCTCGGCTGTCCGCATACCCAGGCCAATTTCGAATCGGCCTTCTATCGCTCCAATCTCGCCGACAACAATTCCGTCGAGCAATGGCAGGAGGAAGGATCGAAGGACATGGCGACGCGCGCCAATGCGCTCTGGAAAAAGATGTTGTCGGAATATGAGGCCCCGGCGCTCGATCCCGCGATGGATGAGGCGTTGCGGGAATTCATAGACGAGCGCTGCGCCTCGATGCCGGACGCGACCTACTAGATCCTTCGATCCGGCCGCGACGCCGCCGCAAACCATGAACGACGGGATGAACCTTATGAGAACGCAGGCTCGGGTTGTGGTGATAGGCGGCGGCGTCGTCGGCGTTTCAACGCTCTATCACCTTGTCAAAAAGGGACTTTCCGACAGCGTTCTCATCGAACGAAAGGAACTGACGTCCGGTTCGACTTGGCACGCCGCGGGGCTGCTGCCGCTGTTCAACCTCAGCTATTCCGTCGGGCAGATTCACAAATATTCCGTCGCCCTCTACAAGAGCCTCGCCGCCGAGACGGAGCTCAATGTCGGCCTCGCGCAAGTCTCGAATATTCGTCTTGCCCGTACGCAGGATCGGCTCGACGAGTACAGGTATTACGCGGGCGTCGCCGCGACCATCGGCGTCGAGGTGAAGTTTCTCAAGCCGAGCGAAGTGAAGGACATCTGGCCGCTTTGCGAAATCGACGGCATTGTCGGCGCCATTCAGCATCCTGAGGACGGCTATGTTCAGCCGGCCGACCTGACCCAGGCGCTGGCCCGCGGCGCGCGCAACGGCGGCGGCGAGATCAATCGCAACACGCTCGTGACCGCGATCGAGCGGACGCCCGGCGGCGAATGGAGAGTCGTCACTGAGAAGGGCGACATTCTCTGCGAGCACGTCGTCTCGGCGACCGGCAATTTTGCGCGCCAAACGGGGCGAATGGTCGGCGTCAATGTGCCAGTGATCCCGGTGCAGCATCAATACATCGTCACCGAGAAACACCCGGCGATCGTCGAGCGCAAGGCCAAGGGCCTGCCGGAAATGGGCGTTTTGCGGGAATCCGACAGCTCATGGTACATGCGAGAAGAG
>DASZFX010000421.1:0-7967 GCA_035939375.1 Roseiarcus sp. | reverse complement strand
ATGTAGACCGTCTCGGGGATGGTCGGCGCCAGCCCGTTGGGATTGCCGACGCCATTCGCGATATCGCTGACGATGCCTTGCAGGAACGCTCGGCTTAACCCGCCGATGAAGGGCGAGCCGCTGGTGAAGGACAAGCTATAGGTCACGACCGCGTAGATGACTGTGATGAGGCAGGTGATGGCGAAGCTCGTCATCACTGTGTCGCCGACGTTCTTCTTGCGGACCATGCCGCCATAGAAGAGGCCGAGACCGGGGATGGTCATCATCAGGACGAGAGCCACCGAGGTCAGCATCCAGGCCGTGTCGCCGGAGTTGGGCGTGCATTTCGTCACAACGGCCGGCGGCGAATTGTTGGGGCCGGCCGCCGCGCAGGCCGGCGGACCGGCGGGGGCCGCAGGAGCGGGAGCGGCCGCCGCCGTGGGGGCCGGGGCAGCGGGCGCAGCGGCCGCGGGAGCGGCGGCGGGTTGGTCTTGGGCGCTCGAGGGACTGGGCGAGGCGAAGCCGATGAACGCGGCGATCGCCAACGCGGGCGCCAGACTCGCAAGGACTCTTGTGAGTTTCATTTCGTTGAACTCCGAATTTTTGATTGAATGGATTCGAGGACCCGTCAGAGCGCGTCGGCGTCTTTTTCGCCGGTGCGGATGCGCACGGCCGATTCGAGCGCGTAGACGAAAATCTTGCCATCGCCGATCTGGCCGGTCCGGGCGGCCGCCGTTATGGCTTCGATCACCTGATCGACCATGTTGGCGCTGATCGCGACTTCGATTTTCAGCTTGGGCAGAAAGCTCACGGCATATTCGGCGCCGCGATAAATTTCCGTGTGCCCCTTCTGTCGCCCATAGCCTTTGACTTCAGTCACCGTCAGGCCGTGCACGCCGATGGAGGTCAGCGCGTCGCGCACCTCCTCGAGCTTGAACGGCTTGATCACTGCCATCACTATCTTCATTTGCCTCATCCCAGCTTGGCGGACCGCGTATACGTCCCGCTCGGTGGCGGCCGGGCGCGCGTGAAGCCCGCCCCGCTCCAACGGTCCTTAACAATCCGCGTGCCACGCCTTAACGGCTCGCCAAGTCGAAGAAATCCCTCGACTTTGACGCGATAAGAGCGGGATGCGGCGCAAGGCCACATCCGTTATGGCAAATTTGCCTAAGGAATAGGCGCCTATGAAACGGGCGACTGGGGAAGCGCCCCTGCGCGTTCGACTAACGTCTCGTCCGCTTCCGGATGAGGCCTTCCTGGGCGACGCTCGCCACCAATTTTCGCTCGCGAGAATAGAGAAGGCCGCGGGTAAATCCGCGCGCGCCGCCAGCGCTCGGGCTGTCCTGGACATAAAGGAGCCAATCGTCGGCGCGGAATGGGCGATGCAGCCAGAGAGAGTGATCAAGGCTCGCAGCTTGGATTTCCGGTTCGCCGAGACTGCGGCCATGGGCGACGACGGATGTCGCCAGGAGCGTCATGTCGGAGAGAAAGGCGAGAGCGGCGCGATGGATGATCGGATCGTCGGGCAGGGGACTGTTGACCCTGATCCACAACGACTGGCTCGGCTCGCGGACTTCTCCGCTTTTCAGCGGCGTGTGGCGGGAGGGATCGGCGGGGCGAAATTCGATCGGGCTGACGCGATCGACGAAACGCTCGACCTGCTCTGCCGTTCGCCCGCTCATTTGCATCAGTTGCGCCGCGTCCAAAAGCTGCTCGGGGTCCGGCGCATGCGGCGCCGCGATGAAGTGATCGAAGCCTTCCTCAGCGCCATGGAAGGATGCGGAGAGGGAGAAAATCGCCTTGCCGTGCTGAATGGCGACGACGCGCCGCGTCGTGAAGCTGCCGCCGTCGCGGATGCGATCGACTTCGAAGACGATTGGCGCCTCCGGATCGCCCGGCAGGATGAAATAGCCGTGCAGCGAGTGGGCGGCTCTCGTCTCTTCGACGGTGCGCGTTGCGGCCATCAGCGCCTGGGCGATGACCTGACCGCCGAAAGTGCGCTTCCAGCCATTGGCCGGCGAGCGCCCTCGAAAAATATCCTCTTCGATCTTCTCGAGATCGAGGATGGCGACGAGATCGTCCGCGGTGCGGGGCATCAAAATCCTCGGTCCGATTGGCGCCGCAGGTGACGGATTGCGCGGCTATGCGTCAAGGGCGGCGATCTTATCATGGGCCGGGCGCCGGGTTTTCCATCATTCCCGCTTGCGCGCAATTGACGCTCCATCCAGCTTAAATCCGCACCGATCACGTCGCTGCGACGACGGCGGCCTTGGCGTCGGCATATTCGCGCGTCAGCCGCCGGACGAGATCGCCCGCGGACGTCACGGCTTCTACCGCGCCGATGCCCTGACCGCTCCCCCAGATGTCGCGCCAGGCTTTGGCGTTTGACGAACCGCGCGAGACAAAACCGGCGACCGGTTGATTCTCCCCGGGCAGATTGTCGGGGTCGAGCCCGGCGCCGACGATCGAAGAGCGAAGGTAATTGCCGAAAATGCCGGTGAAGTATTTCGTGCCGATGATGTCGTCGCCGCGACCCTCGACGATCGCCTGCTTATGGGCCTCGGCGGCGTTGGCCTCCCTGGTCGCGATGAAGGCCGAGCCGATGTAGGCGAGATCCGCGCCCATCACCTGCGCCGCAAGGATCGCCGCGCCGCGCGCGATCGCGCCCGAAAGCGCCAGCGGTCCGTCGAACCAGGCGCGGATGTCCTGCACCAGAGCGAAAGGCGACATCGCGCCGGCATGGCCGCCGGCGCCCGCGGCAACCGCGATGAGGCCGTCGGCGCCTTTCTCGATGGCCTTGCGCGCGAAGCGATCGCTGATCACGTCATGCAGCGTGACGCCGCCATAGGCGTGGACGGCCGTGTTGACGTCCTCACGCGCGCCGAGCGACGTGATGACGATCGGCGCCTTCCATTTCACGGTCAGCGCGACGTCCTCTTCGAGGCGCGCATTGGACTTGTGGACGATCTGATTGACCGCGAAAGGCGCGGCGGGCTGGTCGGGATGATCGCGGTCAAAGGCCGCTAGCTCTTCCGTGATGCGGTGCAGCCATTCATCGAGCAGCGACGGGGGCCGCGCGTTCAGCGCCGGAAACGAGCCGATGATCCCCGCCTCGCATTGCGCAATGACCAGATCGGGATTGGAGACGAGAAACAGAGGCGCGCCGATGGCGGGGAGGCGGAGCTTGTCGCGGAGGATGGGCGGGAGGGACACGGGAGTCTTCTCAGTTTAGTTTACACATAAACCAAACCGGAGCAATGTTCGGCGCCCAGAGCGAGCAAGTATCAGGAATTCCCGTTTCGCATGCCGCTTCCTCGAGGAACTCGAATGGCTTCAGCCCAGGCCGGCCGCTCACGGCTTCGCCTCTTCCCATCCCGTCGGCGTCCAGCGAAAGACCGCGGTGGACAGCGGCTTTTGCGCCCTCGCCGCTACAACGGCGGCTGCCTTGGCGAGCACGGCGGCCGAGCCCGTTTCTCTGCCGCTGCCGTAGATCAACACGTTGACCCCTGGCGCGGCGACGAGGAGGTCGCCTTGCAGGCTTTCCGCCAACGCCGCCCAACGCTCGGGAAAAATCAGCCAGCTCGAGTCGTAGGGATCGCCTGTTACAACATTGACGCCGGCCCACGGGTAGTCGCGGCGGTATGGCGCCAGCGGGGGCAACGCGGCGGCGATATTCTGCTTGCACAACGTCAAGGCTTCGTCTTGCGACAATTTGAGAGCGGATCTTTCGGCTGGGCTTAAGGTGCGGATCGCGCCCGGCAGATCGACCGCGCACAGGACCCAAAGGTCGCCGACCAGCGGCTCGGCGACGGGGTCGCCCTGACCTTTGTACATTCTTTGGGCGCTTTCGACATAGGCGCTGGTTCGGACAATCGCCCGCAGGTCCTCTCGTTTGACGGGGGCTATGTCGCCTAACGCCTTCGTGATTTGCGCGATATGCGCCGCCAAACGCGCTTGGCAGGCGTCGGGGTCGCGTAGACAGTAGGAATAGATGGACTCAAGGTTCATTTGCGCCGACCTTCCGCCTGGCAGATCGGAGATCGACAGCGTAAGCGATCCGATGATTTTCGCTTTGGCGGGCGGCAAGGCTCGCCCCACAAGCTCCGCCGCATAAGCCGTGAACGCGCTCGCATCCTTGAGGTATTCAAACGCTTCCGCGCCTTCTGCGAACGCATGGATGGAATAGGACGTCGCCGAAAGGAAGAACGCGAAGCAATATGTCGCAGCGAGCAGACTCCGTCGCCAGAAAATCTCACCCAATGGCTTTCGCATTGCCGCATCCAAATTAAATCGAGCTGAAATGTATCAACGAATCCTCGAGAGTATGTCCGCCCTTTCCGGCCGAATCAACCGACGTGCAGTTCAGTCGCCGCTTCGTGTTGATCTCATGTCGCCCCCGAAGGCCGTCGCCGCAAAGCGCGGATAGATCTCCGCGATCTCGCCGCGGACGCGGGTGCGAATCAGATGAAGCGTCGCCGCGTCGGGCGCAGGCGTTTGTGGTACGATCTTGGGCCGGCCGAAAGCGAAACCAGTTTTGTCGAGCACTTCTTCGAGACCGTGGCCGGGATGTATGCTCCTTAAGCGAAACCGCCCGCCCGCGCGGTCGTAGTCGAACAGCGCGAGATTGGTCAAAAGCGCGTAAGGGCCGCCGCGGCGGTAGAGGCCCTTTTCGCTGCGGCCCGGCGCGCTGATGAAATCGACCTTTTCGACCATCGTCCGCCGCGTGTGCTCCTCACGGAACAAGATCACGCGCGGCACAAGGAAATACATGTAGGCGGAGCCGAAAGAGCCCGGCCAGCGCACCTCGCTCCGCGGATAGTCGCCGGCGCCGACGAGATTGATGTTGCCCGCGCCGTCGATCTGGCCGCCGCCGAGAAAGAACGCATCGATGCGCCCTTGCGCCGCGCAATCGAACAGTTCGACGCCGCCGTCGGTGAAGAAATCCTTCGCCGCGCCGCGCGCCGAAACGCGCAAAGCCCCGTCAGAACGCGCCCTCGCCAGGAGCGCGCCGGCGCCGGGGATCGGCGAAGACGCGCCGATCGCCACATGGCGGCAGCCGGCGAGCAGATCCGCAATGACGCTGATGAGGAGTTCTCTGCCGGTCGGGAGCGTATCCATGCGCTTACGCGGCCGCGAGCGGCGGACGCCTCAGCCAGTCGGCGAGAAAAGCGTCGAAACCGGCCTTGGTCTTCGCCTTCGAAACATAGTCGCTCAAGAAAGTCTCGTCCGCTTCGTAGGCGCCCCAAAGCCCGAGCGGCGCGGCGCCGCGCTTCGCCTCGGCGACGCCCGTCACGTAGAGCGCGGGGATCACGCCCGCGGCGCGTTTCTCATCGCCGAAAAGGCTCGTCTCGCTGATCGCCTCGACCGTCACGAAAGTACGTTTGGCGGCGTGCGCCATCGTCATCAATTCGCGCCGCCGCCCGATCCAGACATTGCCCTCGCGGTCGGCGAGCGGGGCATGAAACAGCGCGACATCCGGCTCGATCGCCGGCAGGACGAGGATTCTGTCGTTCTCTGCGAAGGGATTGTCGATCACCTTCCAGTCGGGGCGATTGGCGATGAGATCGCTGCCGATGATTCCGCGCAGCGGCATGAACGGCAGGCCCTTCTCGGCGGCCTGAATGCCGGCGTGAATGGCCGGGCAGGTCGCGTCCCTCAGCGCGACGACGCCGCGCCGCACCGCCTCGACGAAGCGCGGCGCAGGCCCAAATTCGCCGAGCGTCACCGCCGAAGTCTCGATAGTCGCTACCGCGCCGGCGCCGATCAGCATATCGGCTTGCAGGCCGCTCGTCGGCAAGCAGACGAGATGCAGGCCTCTGACGCCGCGGCGAATGAGCGCCCGCGTCGCCGCCATGGCGACGCCGGAATAGTCGGCCGGGACGACGAGCTTGGCGCCGTCGGGAATGGCGGCGGAGAGGGCGTCGAGATCCTGGACAGGACTATGGCTCAAAAGCGATCCTTTCAAAGGGCAAGCATCAGGGCGCATCATGTGCTCGGCGCGCGGCAAATCAAGATGGCGCCGCGCGGCGAAATCGCTATCGGGTCGCTTATGACGCGACCTCATGATTTGGCCATGGCCGCAAAATATCCTTCAGCCAGGGCGACACGCAATCTTGCGTTGACGTCTTCTACGCCCGCCGCTCTTCTCGGCAGGGCGACGGATTCTAACCGCGCCCGTTCTCGGGAGGGCTACCGATGCGTCTAATGCGCGTATGCGCCTTCGCGCTGGCGCTTCTGACCGCACTCTTGCCGAGAACCGCGCCCGCGGCGGACGCAGTCGACGCCGCGGTGGTGCTCGCCGCCGATGTCTCGCGCAGCATCAACACCGAAGAGTTCGACTTGCAGCGGCAGGGCTACGCCGCGGCGATCACCAGCCCGCGCCTGATGGAGGCGATCCATTCCGGACCTCACGGCGCGATCGCTTTGAGCTTCGTCGAATGGGCGGGCGAGAGCGAACAGAAGGTCGTCGTCGAATGGACCATCATCCGCAACAAGGAGGACGCCGGCAAGTTTGCCGCGGCGCTGCTCGCCCCGCCGCGATCCTTCCTCGGTCGAACCGCGATCGGATCGGCGATCGACTTTTCCATGGTCGTGCTCGGCGAAAGCGGCATTGCGGCTGACCGGCGCGTGATCGACGTCTCCGGCGATGGAACCAGCAACCAGGGGCGGCCGGCGCCCGCGGCGCGCGACGTCGCGCTCAAGGCGGGCGTCGTCATCAACGGCCTCGCCATCTATAACAAACAGGCCGCGGCGATCGGCGGCTATCTTGAACTCCATACCAATCCGCCCGGCGGCCTCGCCAAATATTATCGCGACAATGTCACGGGCGGCATCGGCTCCTTCGTCCTGCCGATCGACGATTTCAACAGCTTCGGCGAGGCGATGATCCGCAAGCTCGTCACCGAGATCGCCGAGGCGAGGCCGGGCGGGGCGCCGGCGGACGCGGGCGTCGGCGGCGGGTGAGCCTTGTTGGAGCGTCTGTCGTCGTGGCCGCCGTCGTCAGGCAATCCAACCATCGTCGCGGATATGGATTGCTTCGTCGCTTTGCTGCTCGCAAATGACGGCGCCTTAACGTGACGCTGTCAGCCATTCGCAGAGGAAGCCTGCGCGCTCGCTTCGCGCGAGGAGCTTGCCGAGATAGGGCAGCAGGATCTGCGCCTCATCGAAGAGCACATGCGGCGGGTTGACTAGGATGAGCCCCGTCTTCGTCAGAGGCGCGCTCGCCGCGCTTGTCGAACGCGCGGCGCCGACGTCGAGTTCGAGTCGAAGCATGTTCGGCGCGCCGAGCGCGGCCAGGGCGTTGAGAAAGCGCCCGTCGTCCTGGCGGTCCTTGATCGGCCGCCACAGCGCGTAAATTCCGCGCGGCCATTTGCGAATCGCGCGGGCACGAGAATCGACGATGCGTTTCATTTCGTCTGCGGCCTCGAACGGCGGGTCGATCAGTGCGAGACCCCGTTTCTCCTTGGGCGGCGTCCAAGCGTTGAGCGCCATATAGCCGTCGAGTTCAACGATCGCCAGCCGCCCGTCGCGTCCCATATTGGCGACCAGCGCGGCGCGGTCCTCGGGATGCAGTTCCGCAAGCGCGATCCGGTCCTGCGGCCGCAAAAGCGCCTGCGCGATCGCCGGCGAGCCGGGATAAAGCTTTGGTCGGCCGGCTTCGTCGAGCGGGCCGAGCGCCCGAAGATAGGGTTCGAGCAGGGCGGCGACGGGCGCCGGCGGCGCGACGGCCTTCAGCCTGGCGACCCCGTCCCGCCATTCACCGGAGCGCTGCGCCTCCTCGGCGGTCAAATCATAGCGCCCGATCCCCGCATGAGTGTCCATGAAGCGCAGGGCGGTCTCCTTCAGCGTCAGATAGGAGAGGATGCGCGCCAGGAATACATGCTTGAAGACGTCGGCGAAATTTCCGGCATGATAGGCGTGGCGGTAGTTCACGGGCGTTCAGTGGACCGGCGCAACGGCGACCGACGAAGAGCGGCATGTTCGGCGCG
>DASZFX010000420.1:0-2736 GCA_035939375.1 Roseiarcus sp. | reverse complement strand
CGCCGCCGCCGCCTGCTCGGCGGCGCTGGTCGGCGTCATCGGGCTCGCCGATCGGACCATTGCTCGCCGGATGGGCTACGCCCGATGAGAACGCGCGCGCTCTCCGATCTCGCCGCGCCGATCCTGTTCGGCGCTGCGGTTCTGATCGCCTGGGAGGCGATCGTGCGCGGCTTCGGGGTGCCGCGGATCATCCTGCCGGCGCCGAGCGCGATCCTCGTCCGGCTCGTCACCTCGATTCCGACCCTGGCCGCCGATTTCCTCCAGACGATCCAGGGCGTCCTCGCCGGCTATGCGATCGGCAGCGCCTCGGGCCTGGTCGTCGCCATTCTGATCGACCGCATTCCGTTCCTGCAGCGCGGCCTTTTGCCGCTCGGCAATCTCGTCTCGGCCCTGCCCATCGTCGGCGTTGCGCCGATCATGGTCATGTGGTTCGGCTTCGATTGGCCGTCCAAAGCGGCGGTCGTGGTCATCATGACCTTCTTTCCGATGCTGGTGAACGCGGTCGCCGGCCTCGCCAGCGCCGGGCCGATGGAGCGCGACCTGATGAAGACCTATGGCGCGAGCTACGTGCAAACGCTGACGAAATTGCGCCTGCCCGCGGCCTTGCCCTTCGTCTTCAACGCCCTGAAGCTCAATTCGACGCTGGCGATGATCGGCGCGATCGTCGCCGAATTCTTCGGCACGCCCGTCGTCGGCATGGGGTTTCGCATCAATACCGAAGTTGGACGCATGAACATCGACATGGTCTGGGCGACGATCGTCATCGCCGCCATCGCTGGATCGTTGTTCTATGGCGTCGTTGCGCTGATCGAGCGCCAAGTCACGTTCTGGCATGCATCCTATCGCCAGAGACCCGCGTGAGTAACGAGAAGAGGGAGAAAGAGTCGATGAGGAAGATGATTTTCGGATTGCTGGCGACGTCCGCGCTGGTCGCGGCGGGCGCGGCGCATGCCGCGGACAAGGTGACGCTGCAGCTCAAATGGGTGACCCAGGCGCAATTCGCCGGCTACTATGTCGCCAAGGACAAGGGCTATTACAAAGACGAGAACCTCGATGTGACGATCAAGCCCGGCGGGCCGGACGTCGCGCCGGAGCAGGTGATCGCGGGCGGCGGCGCCGACGTCGTCGTCGACTGGATGCCGGCGGCCTTGGCGACGCGCGAAAAAGGCGTCGCGCTGGTCAATATCGCCCAGCCCTTCAAGCACTCCGGTCTCGAACTCACCTGTCGCGCCGACACCGGCATCAAGGCGCCGGCCGATCTCAAGAATCGCACGCTCGGCGTCTGGTTCTATGGCAACGAATATCCGTTCCTGAATTGGATGGGCAAACTCGGCTTGAAGACCGACGGTTCGGCCGGCGGCGTCAAGGTGCTGAAGCAGGGCTTCAACGTCGATCCGCTGCTCCAGAAGCAGGCCGACTGCATCTCGACCATGACCTACAACGAGTACTGGCAGGTGATCGACGCCGGCTACAAGCCTGAGCAGCTCGTGGTGTTCAATTACACCGACCAAGGCGTCGCGACGCTTGAGGATGGCCTCTATGTGATGGAGGACAAGCTCAAGGATCCGGCTTTCGTCGACAAGATGGCGCGCTTCGTCAAGGCGTCGATGAAGGGCTGGCAATATGCGCGCGAGCATGGCGATGAGGCCGTCAAGATCGTGCTCGACAACGACACGACCGGCGCCCAGACCGAACATCACCAGAAGCAGATGATGGGCGAGATCAACAAGCTGACCGAAGGCTCCGACGGCAAGCTCGACAAGGCCGACTATGAGCGCACGGTGAAGTCGCTGCTGGCCGGCGGATCGGACCCGGTGATCTCCAAGGAGCCGACCGGCGCCTACACGACGGTCATCACCGATAAAGCGCTCAGCAAGTAGGCGATTTCTTCTCCCGCTTGCGGGAGAAGGGCTGGGGGTGAGGGGTTCGCGACGCAAGGAGCGCGTCGGGGAGCCGCCTCACGGCGCCGAACCCCTCATCCGGCGGGCTTCGCCCGCCACCTTCTCCCGCAAGGGGAGAAGGGATCACCGCCTCCCGCAAGCGGGAGAGGGAGTCACCGCACAGCCGCTCGCTTCACGATCGCCCTGCAATCGACGCCGGTCAGCGCGCCGTAATTGTGCGCGCCGCGCGACTCGAGGCGCGAGCGGCAGAAGTCCTCCGCGATCGGAGACCCGGCCCGAATCAGCGCGGCGGCCTCCAAGCCCAGCGCGAGCCGGTCGCAAAGATCTCGCGCGCGCTGTTCGAAGTCCGAAAGGTCGCGCGCCTCGTCTTTCAGCGCCGCGACATGCGCGTCGAGCGCGACGCTCTCACCTTTCGCCGAACCGACTTCGGCGAAATAGGCCTCGAGCGTCGCGGGCGAACGGTGAATGGCCCGGGCGATGTCGAGACACTGCACGTTGCCGCTGCCCTCCCAGATCGCATTGACCGGCGCCTCGCGATAGAGGCGCGGCATCGGCGAATCCTCCATGACCCCGGAGCCGCCGATGCATTCCAGCGCCTCGTAGGAATGGCCAGGCGTCCGCTTGCAGATCCAATACTTGCCGATCGCCGTGCCGAGCCGGACGAGCGCGTCCTCATGCGCGTCGTGGCGATAATCGAGCGCGCGGCCGATCCGCATGGTCAGCGTCATCGCCGCCTCGGCCTCGATGGCGAGATCGGCCAGGACCGCGGTCATGATCGGCTGGTCGATGAGGTATGCCCCGAAGGCCTTGCGCTGGCGGCAATGGTCGATCGCCT
>DASZFX010000419.1:0-3584 GCA_035939375.1 Roseiarcus sp. | reverse complement strand
GGAGGAGCGCCGAAGGCGCTTGACGACGCCGGGCCGATGCGGCTCGCGCTAAACCCTGTCACGACGCCTTCGTTTTCTGCAGGAACGCCGAGAATATCGCGCGCGCTTCGTCCGAGCGCACCGCCTGGCCGAAGGCGCGATTCTCTTCGGCCATCCGCGCCTTGATGACGTTCGTATCGCCGCGCAGCAGTTTGCGCGTCGCAAGGAGGGCTGCGCGCGGCTTGGCGGCGAGCGCCTTGGCCTTGTCGAGCGCGTGGGCGTAAAGCGCATCCGTCTCGACGACGGCGTTGATGAGGCCGAGACGGCAGGCCTCAGCCGCGTCGAAGGGCTCGGCGAGAAGTAAAGCCTGCGCCGCGCGCGCCATGCCGAAACGCTGCGGCGCGAGGAGGCTCGAAGCGGCCTCCGGCACCAGCGCAAGGTCGACAAACGGCATTTGAAAGCGCGTCGTCGGCGCGGCATAGACGAGATCGCAGTGGAAGCACAAAGTCGTGCCGATGCCGATGGCGGGTCCCTCGACCGCCGCGACGAGCGGCCTCTCCAGACCATTGAGCGCGTGCAGAAATCTGACGCCGGGCGAAGCGTCGGGGCTTACTACGGCGCGCAGGAAATCGCCGATGTCGTTGCCCGCAGTGAAGACGCCGCCCTTGCCGCTGATCAGGATCGCGCCGATGTCGTCGGCCCTGTTCGCCTCGGCGAAGGCCAGGCTCAGGGCGTCGTACATCGCTGCGGTAAGCGCGTTCTTTTTTTCCGGCCGCGCCAGGACGAGAGAAAGGACCGCGCCTTCGCGGCGCTTCTCGATATGTTCGCTCATGCGCTCATCCCCCGATGGCCTCATCGAAATTCTGCAAGGCGCCGGCCCCGCTGTCGATCGCTGCGGCCAGCCCCGGCGCCGCGGTCGCGATTTTCTCGGCGAAGAAGCGCGCCAGAGCGACGCGGCCGAGTTCGGACCTGTCGCCTTCGGCAGCGAGTCGCTCCGCCGCCAGGCCCGCCTTGGCGAGGCAGGCGCCGCCGCGGGCAAGGGCGAAGAGGCGAAGGTACGCCGTTGCGCCGGCGAGCGTGGCCTCAGGGCCAGCGCGAATTTCGCTCATGAAGCGGGTGGCGCGTTCGAGCGCGTCGATCGCCTCGCCGAGCCGCGCGCCGGCGGAGCCGAAGCCAACGCCGCCGCTCGTCTCAATCTCACGCTGCGCCAGGCGCATGTCGGCGATCTCGCGGGCGACCGTCTCGCCGCCGGCGAGCGGCAGTTTGCGTTGCGCAAGATCGATGGCCTGAACGCCGTTGGCCCCTTCATAGATCGCCGCGATGCGCGAATCGCGAAAGTGCTGAGCGGCGCCGGTCTCTTCGATATAGCCCATGCCGCCATGGACCTGGACGCCGAGCGAAGCGACTTCGTCGCCGACGTCGGTCGAGAAGGCCTTGGCGACCGGGGTCAGCAACGCCGCGCGCTCGTCCGCCCGGCGGCGCTCGTCTTCGCTCTTGGCGTGACGGCCAAGATCGATCGCGACGGCCGTCAGATGGCAGATGCCGCGCGCGGCATGGGTCAGCGCGCGCATCGTCAACAGCATGCGCTGGACGTCCGCGTGCTCGACGATCGGGCTCATCAAGCCATTGGCGCCCTTCGCGCCCGGCTTGCCGCTGCGGCCTTGCCGGCGCTCGCGGGCGTAGGCAAGCGCCTGTTGCGTCGCGCGGTCGGCGATGGCGACGCCTTGCAAGCCGACGCCGAGCCGGGCGCTGTTCATCATCGCGAACATGGCGTTGAGGCCGCGGTTTTCCTCGCCGATGAGCCAGCCCTGGGCGCCGCCGGAGTCGCCATAGATCATCACGCAAGTCGGCGAGGCGTGTATGCCGAGCTTGTGCTCGATGCTGGCGCAGCGCACGTCGTTCATCGGTCCGATCGCGCCATCGGCGCCGACGAGGAATTTCGGCACGAGAAACAGCGAGAGGCCACGCGTGCCGGCCGGCGCGTCGGGCAGGCGCGCCAGCACGAGATGGACGATATTGTCGGCCATGTCGTGCTCGCCATAGGTGATGAAAATCTTCTGGCCGAAGATCCGGTACGTCCCGTCCCCCGCGCGTTCGGCGCGGCTCTTGACGGCGGAAAGATCCGAGCCGGCCTGCGGTTCGGTGAGGTTCATCGTGCCGGTCCATTCGCCGCTGACGAGCTTCGGCAAGTAGAGAGCGCGCAAGGGCTCGGCGGCGAATCTCGCGATGGCGTTGATCGCGCCCTCGCTCAGCATCGGGCAGAGCGCAAAGCCCATCGAGGCGCCGGCCCAGAGTTCGGAACAGGCGGCGTTGATCGCATGCGGCAGGCCCATGCCGCCGAATTCCGCGCCGCCCGTCACCCCCGCCCAGCCGCCGGCGGCCCAGGCGCGATAGGTCTCGCGGAAGCCGGGCGCGGTGGTGACGCGGCCGTTCTCGTACCTCGCGCCTTCGAGATCGCCGATCCGGTTGAGCGGCGCGATCGCCTCGGTCGCAAAGCGCCCGGCCTCTTCGATCACCGACGAAGCGGTCGCGGAATCGAGGTCGCCGAAAAGGCCTTGTTCGATCGCCTGGCCAAGGCCGGCGACATGATTGAGCGAGAACAGAATATCCGAGACGGGGGCGCGGTAAGTCATGGGAGATCCAATTGGCGAATCCAGTTGGCGGTTCCAGGCGGCTTGACGGCGAAAGTCGGGCCCACATAGTGCCGCCGAGAGGATATGGTTTATATATAAACTATATCCTCCGCAAGCGCTTGGAGAGGCGCCTCACTATGACCGATCGGCCAAGGCCGCGCACGCGAGTGCTCAAGGCCGACGCAAAAGGAATCGCCGATGCCGCAGCCTGCCTTAAGCGCGGCGGCCTCGTCGCCATGCCGACCGAGACGGTCTATGGCCTTGCCGGCGACGCGACCTCGGATCGCGCCGTGGCGTCGATCTACGCCGCCAAGCAGCGCCCGAGCTTCAATCCGCTGATCGCCCATGTGCTCGACCTTGCCGCCGCCGCGTGTGAGGCCCGTTTCGACGCCCATGCCGAACGCCTGGCCGAAGCCTTCTGGCCCGGGCCGCTGACGATTGTGGCGCCGGTCGCGGCCGGGCGCCGGATCGCCGAACTCGCCCGCGCCGGCCTCGACAGCGTCGCCTTGCGCGCGCCGAGCCATCCCGTCGCCCGCGCCCTCATCAAAGCCGCGGGCGTTCCGCTCGCCGCCCCCTCGGCCAATCTTTCCGGCCATGTCAGCCCGACGCGGGCCGAGCATGTGCTTGCCGATCTCGACGGGCGCATCGCTCTTATCCTCGACGCCGGGCCGACCCAGGCCGGGCTCGAATCGACGATCATCGCCTGCCTCGGCGGTCCGCCGCGCCTCTTGAGGCACGGCGCCATCGCCAAGGAGACGATCGAGGAGCGGCTCGGCTTTGCGATCCTCGTCCAAACGCAAGCCCGCGACGCCGACGAAAAGGCGCCGCGCAGCCCCGGCATGCTCGCCTCCCATTACGCGCCGCGCGCCGCGCTGCGGCTTGAAGCGCTTGAAGCTTCGTCCGACGAGGCGGCGCTGGACTTCGCGGGCGCGCTGTGCGCGAGCGGCGCGGCGCTGCGGCTCGACCTCTCGC
>DASZFX010000418.1:0-1695 GCA_035939375.1 Roseiarcus sp. | reverse complement strand
GAGCCGGTGCCGATTTCCAGGACCTTGTCGCCTGGATGAACCGCGATAACGCTAGTCATGCGCCCGGCGGTGCCCGGCGGCGTGATCGATACGCCAAAGCCGATGTCGAGATAATGGCCGACATAGGCGCGCTCGCGATCTTCAGGCAGAACGAATTCCTCGCGCGGCGTCATGAGGAAGGCGCGTTTCTCGGCTGGGGTCCACAAGTCATTGAAGCCGAGAAGCACTCGATAGCGATCGAAGCGCGGGCCAAGGTAAGCTGCATCTTCGCCGCGGTTCGCCGCCATCCAGGCGATGAAGTCGGCGCGTTGCGCCATCGGCGGCCAAAGATCGGGGCGGAACGAGTGCGGCGTATCGGCATAGGCCGGACAAGCGGCGACGCCGGCCATTGCGCCGAATAGAAAATCGCGTCTGCGCATCACGGTCTGCATCACGAAGAGATTTGCTCGCTCGCCACGAATTGGACATCGATGCTCCGCCGATTCTGTGGCGCCAATGCGTTCCAACCGAGTCGTCGGCGCGCGGCGGCTCGTTGTGCGGTCGAATTCATACCCAAGGCGAGGAGCCGCGCTATGGAGCGAGGGTCTTGGCCAGGAAATTGCGCAATGCCGCGCTAGCGCGCTCGGCGGCGTCCCGATCGTATTTCAGCCACATTCCGAAAAGCCGCGCTCCGCCGGCGAAGCCGGGATTGTCGAAGCCGTGGCGGGCGCCGGGATAGACGACCAGCCTTACATCGGAGCCCTCGCCCGGTTGCCTCTTCGCCAGCCGCTCGCAATCCGCGCTGGGCGTCACATCGTCCAATGCGCCGATGAGAATGAGCGTCGGCATCTGCAGCGTGGCGGCGATCTGGTTTTGGCAAGGGGGATAGAAGGCGGCCGCGGCTTTGAATTTCAGATCGCCTGGGATCGCGAAAGAGGCGGCGAAGCGGGAGGAGGCGATTTCAAGAGCGGTGTCGGCGCCCTGCGAGTAACCGACAGCGGCGATCCTCGTCGCGTCGACGTAAGTGAGGCCCGAAAGGAAAGCCAAAGCGCCGAAGGCGTCGGCGACGCCTTTGTCGAAGTCCACTGCGCAGGTTTCCTTGATGCCGCGTGTGGCGAAATCGTCGACGAAAAGCGCGACATAGCCCCAGCGCGCAAGCGCTGCGCCGATCGCTCCTCGGTTCGCTGGGAGGCCGAGGCAGGAGTGCAGCAACGCCACCGCCGGAAAGGGACCGGCGCCTTGCGGCTTGGTCAGGTATCCTTGGATCGGCCAACGGCCGAGATCGCCCTCCCCCGCTTGGTGGGATCGAGGCGCGGCGCTGTCGAACTTGACCAGTTCGTCAGCCGACGCCGCCGACCGATAGGTCAGATCGAGCAAAAATAGCGCCGCAAGGGCGAAAAATACGCCGGCGAAACTGCGCACGGGGGGTCCGCCGCCTCCCTCATCACAAAGGTCGGGCCCCGCGCCCTGGCGCATCGCTTTTAGCAGGGGCTTCAGCGGCGCGACAACTCTTGCAGCGTCAAGTCCTGGAGGTCCGCCTGCCCTCGATCTTGCCCGGCTGCTCATCGCAGCGCAGCTCTTGTATCTTAAATCAGCTTGCGCTCCCGCCGATTTCGCTTATAAGCGCCGCTTTCGATGGGTCCCGCTGGGGGCTGAACGAAAGCCTCGCTTAAAGTCACGCTTTACGTGAGGACGCTGTGCCTTAAGGGTGTTCGG
>DASZFX010000417.1:0-12096 GCA_035939375.1 Roseiarcus sp. | reverse complement strand
TCGGCTCGCTAGCGGCTAATCTTGGGACGCGTGACGCGTCCCAAGGGTGGACCGATCTTTGTCCACGCCGCTGGAGCTGACGGTCGACCAAACCAACGCCTGCGCTCTGACCGAGACCAGCTCAAGGGCCAACTCGGGGCTGGGTACCGGCTGGATCAGCAAATTCCTCGTTTCAAGATGAATCATCTGGAGGGCATTGTGGAAAATCAAATTGTCATCGAGTCTCCGGATGGAACGTTCCGCGCCCACGTCTCGCGGCCGGCCAAGCTACCCGCGCCGGCAGTGGTCGTTCTCCAAGAACTATTTGGCGTTAACGCCGACATCCGCAAGACCTGCGACGAACTGGCCGAACAAGGCTTCATCGCGGTTGCGCCCGACCTATTCTGGCGTCAGGAGCCGGGCGTCGATCTCAGCGTCACGTCCGAGCCCGATTGGCAACACGGCCTTCGTCTCTATCAGGCCTATGACAGAGACGCCGGCGCCAGGGACATCAAGGACACCGCTGACGTTGTGGCCAAGCTGCCCGAGTGCACCGGCAAGGTCGCTGTCCTGGGCTATTGCATCGGGGGGCTAATGACTTTCTTGACGGCCGTGCGTTACGGCGTCGACGCGGCGGTCGCCTATCACGGCGGCGACACCGAGAAATATCTGGGCGAAGTCGACGGCCTCCACGCGCCACTGCTGATGCATCTGGCCGAGGAAGACGAGTTCATCTCCAGGCCCGCGCAAGCTGAGATCAAGGCGGCGCTTGCCAACAAGGCGAACACGACCGTCTACAGCTATCCAGGTCAGAACCACGCTTTCTCCCGGCACAATGGCAGGCATTACAACGCTGAGGCGGCGGCCCTCGCCCACAAGCGGACATACGACTTTCTCCATCAACAACTGCTGTGACCTTCGCTCCAGGCGGCTTGAGCGCCTTCGCCTGTCGGCCTCGATTTCCGGGGCGCCGCCGTCTTATTGAGCTGCCTGGCGGCAACTGATTGCGATTTCGCTCACCAGGCAAGCAAACGTGAGCGAGCGGCTCGCATCGCCCTGAGCTTTTCGTGTGCGCAAATGAATGATGTCGCCGCTTTCGGCATAGGACGCCTCCGATCTTCCGGTGGTACGGGGCCGCAACGCCCAGAGCGCGTGCTCGTGGCCATTCGTGAAAATCGCACGTCTAACGCTTCGCCATTGGCCGGGCGCCCGGCGGTCGATTTGACCGCTTGTTCCCGCTCGGCCTGTCGGACGGCCGAAGTTACGCCTAGGCCGCCGCGATCCGCGGCGTCGGCGCGGCGCTCAGCACTTCTTCGTCGACGTGGCGCTCGAACTTCACGAAATTCTCGCGGAACATGGCGACGAGGCGCTTGGCGGTTTCGGCAAATTCGGCCTTGCTCGCCCAGGTCTTGATCGGCTCAAGAATATGCGGCTCGACCCCGGGAACGCGGGTCGGCGCCGCGAGACCGAAATAGGGATCGGAGCGGAAATTGGCGCGGTTCAACGAACCATCGAGCGCGGCGGCCAGCAGGCGGCGCGTCACCCTGATCGGCATGCGCCGGCCAACCCCATATTTGCCGCCGGTCCAGCCGGTATTGACGAGCCAGCAATCGACATGGTGCTTCTCGATGAGGTCGCGCAGCAGATTGCCGTAGACGGAAGGATGGCGCGGCATGAAGGGCGCGCCGAAACAGGTCGAGAAGGTCGCCTGCGGTTCGGTGACGCCTTTCTCGGCGCCGGCGACCTTGGCGGTATATCCTGACAGGAAATGGTACATCGCCTGGCTCGGATCGAGCTTGGCGATCGGCGGCAGTACGCCGAAAGCGTCGCAGGTCAGCATCACGATATGGCGCGGCCGGCCGTCGCGCCCGCTTTGCGAGGCGGTGGCGATGAAATCGAGCGGGTAGGCGATGCGGGTGTTCTCGGTCTTGGAGGCGTCGTCGAAATCCGGCTCATGGGTCAGCGGATCGAGAACGACGTTCTCCATCACCGCGCCGAAGCGCTCGCTCGTCGCATAGATGTCCGGCTCGGCTTCGCGCGACAGCCGGATCGCCTTGGCGTAGCAACCGCCCTCGAAATTGAAGACGCCGTGGCGGCTCCAGCCATGTTCGTCATCGCCGATGAGCATGCGCGTCGGCTCGGCCGAAAGCGTGGTCTTGCCGGTGCCGGAGAGGCCGAAGAACAACGCGACCTCGTTGCGCCCGCCCGAATTGGCCGAGCAATGCATCGGCAGGACGTCCTGATCGGGCAGGATATGGTTGAGAAAAGTGAAGACCGCCTTCTTCATCTCGCCGGCGTAGCTGGTGCCGCCGATGAGTACGATACGCCGCGAGAAATCGCAGGCGATCACCGTCTGCGACCGGCAGCCGTGACGCTTGGGATCGGCCTCGAAGGACGGCAGATCGACGATTGTGAGGTCCGGCGTGAAGGAGGCGAGATCGCCGCCCTCCGGTCGGATCAGCAGATTGCGGATGAACAGCGAATGCCAGGCGAGTTCGGTGAAGACGCGCGTCTTGACGCGGAAAGAGGGATCGGCGCCGGCGTAGAGGTCCTGGGCGAATATTTCGCGGCCCCTGGCGTGGGCGAGAAAATCGCCGAGCAGCGCCTCGAAATGCTCACGCGACATGGCGCTGTTGTTGTCCCACCAGACGGTTTTCTCGGTCGTTGCGTCGCGGACAATATATTTGTCTTTCGGACTGCGGCCGGTGTGAACGCCGGTCTCGGCGACGAGGGCGCCGCCGGCGGCGATCTGCGCCTCGCCGCGCCTCAACGCTTCGCCATAGAGATACGGCGCCTTGCGGCTCCAATGGACGGCGGCCAGATCGGTGAAGCCGAATTGGTCGGCGCCGCAAGCGGCGTTGAACATCCCCGTCTGTCGCATAGTCGCCTCACTTATCATCACGGGCGTTGTCGCCCGATCGTCATTGGGGAGGTTGGAGAATCGCCCGCCCCATGCTTGTCGGCCGCCTTATAACGCATGGCGGCGAATTCCGGCGCCAGCGCTCGATAGAGAGCGCGAAAGCGTTCGATTTGCGGGGCGAAGGCTGCGACCAGCTGCGGCGCCGGCCGGGTTTCGTCGGCGATCGGCGGCGGTCGGCACAGGTCCTCGGGCCTTTCGCCCGTCGCGGCGAGCCGGGCGAGCCGCGCCGCGCCAAAGGCAGGACCGGCGTCGCCGCCCTGGTACCGCAAAACCGGGCGATCGAGCGCTGCGGCGATCATCCGCGCCCAGAGCGCGCTTTTGGCGCCGCCTCCGGCAAGGCCGATGGCGTCGGGCTTGCCCTTGCTCGGTCCCATGCTGTCTTGCGCGTCCCTCAAGCTGAAGGCGACGCCCTCCATCACCGCACGGGTAAGTTCGGCGCGGCTTGTCGACGAATTGAGGCCGAAGAAGACGCCTCGCGCCAGCGGATCGTCGTGCGGCGTGCGCTCGCCGGAAAGGTAGGGCAGGGCGACGATGTCGCCGGGGCCGCGATAGTCCCGCGCCGCCTCTGTTTCGAGTTCGGCGGGCTCGGCGGCGAAGAGGCGGCCGAGAAAGGCCAGCGCGCCAGCCCCGTTGAGCATCGCCGCCATGCGATACCAGCGTCCCGGCAGGGCGTGGGCGAAGCCATGGACCAGCCGCTCAGGCGGCGTCGGTCGATACGCGTCCTCCGCAACGATCAGCTGGGTGGCCGTCCCCAGCGAAATGAAGGCGGCGCCGGGGCTGACCGCGCCGAGGCCGATCGCGCCGGCCGCCGCATCGCCGCCGCCCGCCGCGACGATGGCGCCGCGCTTCAAGCCGAAACGGTCGGCGATGTCGTCGCGCAAGGCGCCGACGGGCGCGGAGCCTTCGACGAGGCGCGGCGTCAGCGAGGGATCGACGCCGCTTGCCGCCAGCGCTGGCCCCGACCATTGCCGGGCCGCCTCGTCCAGCCACCAGGTTCCGGCGGCGTCGCTCATGTCGGTCGCCCGCTCCCCGGTGAGCGCAAGGCGCAGATAGTCCTTCGGCAGCATGACGCAACGCGTCTTGGCGAAGATCGACGGCTCATGGGCGGCGAGCCACATCAGCTTGGGCGCGGTAAAGCCGGCCATCGGCTTGACGCCGACGACGGCGGCGAGTTCGGGATGATCCTCGCCGAGCCGCCGCGCCTCGGCGAAGGCGCGCGTATCATTGTGCAGGATCGCCGGACGCAAGGGTTTGTCTGCGGCGTCGAGTAGCACGGCGCTGTGCATCTGACCGGAAAAGCCGATCGCCGAAACGCGCGCCATCGCTCGCGGTTCTTGGCGGGCGAGGTCCGCGAGCGCGGCCAACATTGCGCGGCGCCAGTCGTCCGGGTCCTGCTCCGACCACAGCGGGCGCGGATTGACCGGCCGATAGGCCTTTGAGGCCGCCGCCAGGACGCGCTCGTTCTCATCGACTAGAGTCGCTTTCAGCGCCGACGTGCCGCAATCGAGGCCGAGAAAAGTCACGACGAACGCTCGGCCCTGGCGCGGCCTAGAGGAGAACGCCGCCCTGCGCCGGCAAGCCGAACGAAGGTACGATCATTCGCCTTTCGCGACGCCCGGGGGCGAGCCTCGCCCCAACTGAGGCGGATTCCCTTAGTGTTTGGTCGGCGAAGCGGAGCGCGAGAGGCGTTCGAAGGCATGGACGCATGGTTCGTCGCTGCCGAAGGGCGTCCATCGGCGCCCTTTGGCGCACCGCAATCAATGCGGGTCTGGCGCTGCAACCGGCGCCGGCGTCCGATCAATGTCCGAACCGGAATACCCCTCGCCCGGCTTTGCGGAGGAGCGCAACCTGGAGCGCCGGATGAAGGTCGGGCGCGACGTTTCCTTTCGCCCGGCGCGCTGCCTGCCGTTCTCATTCCAGCCACTTCGCCATCTCGGCGTCGAAGGCGCCGTTCTCCAGGTTCATATGCAGCCATTGATCGACGAAGGCTTTCAGCGCCCCGTCGGCCTGCATCCAATAGGCCTTCTCGGCAAAATCGAAGGGCTTGTCCGGATGGATGGCGCAGAGGGCGCCCGGATGGAGCTTCTGCTGGTAGCGCGTCTCCGAGGAATCCGTGATCATCACGTCGGCCTTGCCCGCCGCGAGTTGATCGAAGATCGTCGCATTGTCGGGATAGATCGTGATCTGCGCCACGTGAAAATGCGCGCGATCGAATTTCTCGTTCGTGCCGCCGGGATTGGCGATGATCGTGACATCCGGCCGGTCGATGTCGGCGAGCGTTTGGTACTTGTCCCTGTCGGCGCAGCGGGCGATCGGCGTCTTGCCTTCGCGCAAATAAGGGATCGAGAAGAAGCCTCTTTTGGCGCGCTCCAAAGTGATCGAGACGCCGCCCATCGCAATATCGAAGGCGCCGGCGTCGAAATCCTTGGCGAGAGCGGGCCAGCTAGTCGCGACGAATTCGACTTTGACGCCGAGCGCAACGCCCAGCGATTGGGCAAGATCGATATCGAGGCCGGAATAGGCGCCGCTCGACTTATCGAGCGCGGTGAAAGGCCGATAGTCGCCGGTCGTGCCGACGCGCAAGGCGCCGCGGGCGACGATGGTTTCGAGCAGGGAGTTTTGGAGCAGGGAGTTTTCGAGCCGCGTATTTTCGGCGAGAGCCGGTTGGACGAGCGCAAGCAGCGCGCCGACAACCCCATGGCGGATCAATCGCAAGCACAATCCTCCCCGGTCCGTCGTTCGACAACGAGCGGGCAGGGATCATGTTGCGCGAAGTCCGCGGCGCCGGCAAGGCGGCGCCGATCGGATCATAGGACGCAAGCGCCGCCGGCGAGCGGGCCTAGAACCCAGGGCGAGGGGCACAGGCCGTTACCGAAAAAAGAGCGGCTCTCTTGCATGCCGAGTTTGGCGACGAGAATGTAACGCAGGCCCGAAAGGATCGGCTGGTCGGCGCCGCGCGCCGCCTCATCGACGCCGTCCCAATCGTCGTCGCGGGCGCGACGCGAGAAATCCTTCACGAGATCGGCGACGAGCGCGCCCGTCGTCAAATTCGTTTCGCGCGCCTTTTTCGCCACTTGCGCGGCCAATTCGCCCCCGATCGAGGCAAGCGCGGCGCGCGCGACATGGACGTTCGAACAAGTGTGAATGATCTCACGCGCGAGCATGTCGGCCTCCCTTGCCTGGTTCGAGCGCAAACGCTTGAGTCGCGAACCGGGTCTGTCCAGCTCACGACTTGTGGATAGTGGGCGAAATAGACTTCCCTGTGACCTTAAGCGCTCATCCACGGAAATTTTTGCGGAGAATATTTGCGGGGGCTCAAGGAGCGCGCCGCCGCCATGCTAGCAGCGCAGTCGACGCCAACCGGGCCGCTCGATGCATCACATTTGCGGCGAGCGCTCGCGCCGCGCACTTCCCTGCGGGCGCGCGGCGAGGCGGGAATTTGCCGTCCACACGCAGAGTAACGTTAATTTTAGTCTAATTTTACGAGACCTGGAATTAATTTTACGCGACCAATATATGCAATCGCATTGCATCAATAACATTGAGGAAAAGAATATATGAGCGATGCTCCTTCGACCGGAAATGGCTCCGGCTTCACTCTCGGCGATGCTGCGAACTACGCCCTGATCGCCTTTGATCCGCACAATTTTCAAGGCACCGCCAACAGTCCCATGCACGGCAGCGTCGGCGTCGGGCCCTACTCCGGCATACAACTCGCCAATGACACGATCACCGGCGACCTCGTTACGACGGGCGCCGCGCCCCAGAGCACAGGCGGAACGGTGACGGGAACGATCCGCGGCGCCAATGCCGCGCTTGCGACAGATATTTCGGCGCTGACGTCGCTTTCCACCGCGTTCAGCGGCGAAACCGGCGCAAGCCTCGGCGCCTTGTCCAACGGTCAAACGATTGCCGCCTCGAGCGGCGTTCTCGACGCCGGCGGCAACGAGGTGTTCACGGTCAGCAAATGGGCGGACAACCTCACCATTTCCGGCGGCGCCAACGACCATGTGGTGCTCAATGTCGGGGACAATTCCGGCTTCAAGCTCGAGAACCTGGCGTTGACCGGCGGCATCACGGCGAACAACGTCCTGATCAACTATACCGGCTCGCAGGAGCTGCATGGAACCAACGGCGACACGTTCAACGGTACTGTTCTGACCCCGGACGCGAAGGTCAACGTCAACGGCGTCTCGATGAACGGACACGTCTTTGGCGGCGCGGCCGGACAAGACTTCCAATGGGTTTCCGGCGCAAATATCACGACCCCGCCGATCCCGCCGACCCCTCCGGTTTGCCCGCAGCCTCCGTATCCGCCGGTTTGCCCTCCGCCGTCGGGAGGATGCTCGTCATCCGCCTATCCTGGGTCGCATTGCGCTCCTCCGGCTTCTTATTGCAACCCTTGTCCCGCGCCCACCTGGCACGGCAGCTACCATACCCATACGGCTTGGTAGGCGCTTAGAGGTCCCGCAGGCGCTCGCTTCAAAGGCGAGCGACCTTCGCCAAAAGCTTCCCCGGTCGCACCGGGTAAGCTTATGAAACGGTCGCGGTCGCGGGCATGTCGCTCTATAGAATTGAGAAAGAACCGGCATGGCCTTCGACCGGTTTCACATCGGCCCGGCGGCGCCAGCCGCCGCCAAGCGCTTGGAACAGCGCGACGGTGTCGCTGTATTGATTGGCGCGCGCGTCTATGTGGCCGATCGCCGCCTGAAGCTGGTTCTGCTGGGCGAGCAGGTAAAGGGGCGTCGCCGCTGCGCCTAGCCGCATCTGCATGAATACGAGGCTGGTGCTTCGCGTCGCCGCCCGCTCGGCGGCCGCAGTGGCCGATAGCGCGCGCCCGTCCGTATCGATCGCATGCAGGACATCCGCTACGTTTTGCACGGCATTGACCACGGCGCTGCGATATTCCGCCTTTGCCTGTACATAGGCCTGCTCCGCAGCGGCCTGGCGATGATAGAGGGCGCCGGCGTCGAATATCGGCTGCGCGGCCGAACCGACCAGTTCCCAGAAAGCGGTGCTCGGCGTCAACAGGCTTGCAATCTGGCTGGCGCTGGAGCCGGCGGTTGCGCTGATAGAGAATTGAGGCAGCCTTTTCGCCACTGCAACTCCGACGCCGGCGCTCGCGATATGTACGTTGGCCTCGGCCGCTCTGACATCGGGTCGCTGATCGACGAGCTGCGACGGCAGCGACAGGGGTAAGTCGCGTGGAAGGGTAAGGTCATCGAAGGTGAAGATCGGAAAATCCTGCTCGCCAGGCTGACGACCGGCAAGGGTCGCCAGAAGATCGCGCTGCTGCGCCAATTCCTTTTCAAGCGGCGGAAGCTGCGCCCGAGCTTGGGCCAGGACCACCTCTTGATGCGCGATCTCGGAACCGCTTGCCTCTCCTTCCCTGTCTCTTTTCTCGATCAGATCCAGCATTTGGCCGTCGATTGAAATGATCCGTACCGTCGCGTCGATTTTGGCGCGCAGCGAAGCCTCCCGCACCGTCGCCAGAACCGCCTTGGACGTGAGGGTCACGTAAGCGGCTTCCAATTGATAGCGCTCCAGTTCCGCTTGCGCCGCCAGAGACTCGGACTGCCGCCGCGCGCCGCCGAAGACGTCCAGCGCATAGGAGACCGTCACCTCCGGCGTCATGACACCGTAGTTCGTGCTGATCGGCGATGTCGAAATTCCGGGCCCGTCGTATTGCTTGCTGCTGTTCAACGACCCGCTGATCTGAGGAAACAGCGCGCCATTCTGCGCTTCGGCGTTCTCGTTCGCCATTCGCAGGGCGGCCTGAGCCGCCGCGAGGCCTGCATTGTTGCGAAGGCACTCCTCAACCAAAGCGTTGAGCTTCGAGGAATGAAACAGCGCCCACCACTCGCCGGGAATATCGGCGCCGGGTCTTATCCTTTGTACCTGATCGCCGCTCGATCTGACAATCGAAACACTGTCGGCCGAGTAGCGCTCGAAGGTCGGCGGGGCCGGGCGAGAATAGTTCGGTCCCGCGGCGCAGGAGCTCACGCCGACGCCGATCACGAGTCCAATGACGAGCGCTCGATTGTGACCGGCAATTCGCGTCATAAATCTCGGGACAATTAATTGTTCGAAATCGCTCTCTCGTAAATATGCAAACAGGGTTAATCTTTTCCTAACCCCTTCGGAACAGTGTGAATCAAATCATGGAATTGACGCGCATCAGGGGGCCGCGTGGACGTCGGTACGGAGAATCCAACGCGCCAGATCGACACCGGTCTGCTGTCGCTCCTGTCGGTGGCGAATTTTCATCGCGCGACCGGCGACTACTGGCGGCTCATCCATGAACTCGGCCTGGAGCAACGTATCTCGAGCAACGACGACCTGATCCGCGGGGCCAAAATCCTAGGACTGAAGGGACGTTGTATCACATCTGTGGACCATGAGCGCCTGACTCAAATTCCGCTGCCCGCGATTGTCAAGGCCGCCGGGCGCCACTTCATCCTCGTGATGCGAAGCCCTTCGGACGCAGACGGCGGCGCGCTTCGATTTCGTCTCGTCGATCCGACGTCAAAAAAATCTCGCGACTTCTTGAGCGGCGAACTGCTCGATGGCCCGGTGGATGCGATCCTTATTGCGCGCGAGTTGGAGGAGACGGTCAAGTCCGAGCGGTCCTTCGGGCTGAACTGGTTCCTGCCGTCGATCTGGCGCTATCGTCAGCATCTCTTTCATGTATTGCTCGCTTCGCTTTTCATTCAGGTCTTCGGCCTGGTCATTCCGCTGTTCTTTCAAGCGGTGATCGACAAAGTCCTCGATCATCGGAGCTACGCCACTCTCTATGTTCTGACGGCGGGGCTCATCCTCATAGGACTGTTCGACGTCGTCCTGCAATTGATGCGCACCTATCTTTTGTCCCATACGACAAACCGCATAGATGTCGAACTCGGGCAGAGATTGTTCTCCCATCTTCTCCGGTTGCCCATCGCGTATTTCGAGAATCGCGGGACCGGGCAAACAGTCGCGCGGTTGCACGAACTCGAGACCGTACGAAGCTTCATTACCGGCCAGGCCCTGTTTTCAGCATTGGACCTCGTCTTTGGCCTCATCTACGTCGCCACCATGTTTGTATATTCCGCGACGCTGACGATCGTCGTGCTCATATCGATTCCGATTTATCTCGCGATCGGATATATTCTTCGGCCCTTACTGCGCGCACGTATCAACGAGCGCTTCAACAGAAGCGCCGTGAGCCAGCAATTTTGGTCGAAACGGTGGTCGGAATGCAGACCATCAAAGCCTCTGCCGTCGAACCGGCAATGCGATCGCAGTGGGAGGAGAGACTGGCCTCCTACGTCAAGTCCGGTTTCGAAACGACGATTCTCGGAGCCGTCGGTCAGAACGCCGTCCAATACGTGTCGAAGGTGACCGGCACTCTTATATTGTTCTTCGGCGCCCACTCGGTGATCAACGGGGACTTGAGCGTCGGGGCCCTGGTGGCCTTCAATATGATTTCGAGCCAGGCCATCCAGCCGATCCTCAGACTTTCGCAATTTTGGCAGGACTTTCAACAGGTCCAAATTTCGGTCGAGCGTCTGGGCGACGTGCTCAATTCCGAACCGGAGGCGACCTCCAGTCATCTCGGAGCGATGGGCAAGCCGGAAGGACGCATCGCCTTCGACAACGTATCCTTTCGCTATCGGCAAAATGAGCCGCCGGTGCTGAAAGGTATCTCGTTCGACGTCGCGCCCGGAGAAGTCATCGGCATCGTCGGCCCGTCGGGTTCGGGCAAGTCGACCCTCGCGAAGTTGGTTCAGCGCCTCTACTCTCCGGAATCCGGCCGGGTGCTTCTTGACGGCGTCGATCTTGCCCAGGTGGATCCCTCATGGCTGCGGTCGAATGTCGGGATCGTCCTGCAAGAGAACATGTTGTTCAATCGCAGCATCCACGACAATATCGCGTTTGCAAATCCGACGATGCCGCGCAGTCGGGTCGTCGCGGTCGCGAGGCTGACGGGCGCCGACGAGTTCGTATGCCGGCTGCCGCACGGCTATGACACCATGATCGAGGAGCGCGGCGCGAACCTCTCCGGCGGGCAGCGGCAGCGTATT
Source organism: Roseiarcus sp. (assembly GCA_035939375.1). Classification (GTDB taxonomy): domain Bacteria; phylum Pseudomonadota; class Alphaproteobacteria; order Rhizobiales; family Beijerinckiaceae; genus Roseiarcus. Next base: position 1,134 of record DASZFX010000417.1, on the reverse strand, counting down.
GCGATCGCCCGCGCGCTCGCCACCGATCCGCCGGTGCTTATTCTCGATGAGGCGACGAGCGCGCTTGATTATGAAAGCGAGCGTCTCATTCGGCTCAATATGGGCAAGATCGTCAAAGGCAGAACCGTTCTCATCGTGGCCCACCGGCTGTCGACCGTTCGAAACTGCGACCGCATTCTGGGGATACAGGACGGGCGGATCGTCGAGCAAGGGAGCCATGACGCTCTGCTCGCCGTCAAAGGCCTATATGCCCGTCTGTGGGCCATGCAAGGCGACCTTGCGGAGGCGGCCGCATGAGCGGCCAGTCCGGGGCGCCGCGAACTATGGCGGATTTGTCGCGGTTGGTGGCCAGATCGCTCGATAAAAGCCGAACGTCGGCCAACCAGTTTTTGCGAGGGCCGGGCGCCTTGGAGGCTCTGCTCAAGCAGCGCAGCTGGATTGCGTCGAAGACTCAGTCCTCCGACAGGGACTTTTTGCCGGCCGCGATTGAGATTCTCGAACGCCCGCCCAACCCGCTCGGCGCGAAAATCGTGATGCTTATTTGTTTGCTTTTCGCGGCGGCCCTGGGATGGTCGTACTTTGGGCAAGTCGACATCGTTGCTTCTGCGCAAGGAGTTATTCGGCCGAAGGGGGGAACGAAGGGCATTCAATCCTTGGAGACCGGAAAAGTCGCTTCGATCGATGCAAGGAATGGGCAGTTCGTTACGTCAGGTCAGCCTCTGGTAGAGCTCGACGTCCAAGAGGCCGGCGCCGATTTGGAAAGAGTGACGGCGCTGGCTCGGTCATATGCCGCGGAGGTCGCGCGTCGTCGAACCGAGATCAAGGTCGCCCGCGACGTTCAGCAATATCTCGAAGAGGCGCGCGCAGGCGGCCAGGAGGCTTCTTCCTCCAACCTGAAGGATGTGCTGAGAGCGTCCTTTTCGGAAACGAAGGACCGCAAAGGGTCGGAGGCGGTCGCCGAAGAACTTGCCGGAGCTTTGGGCGCCATAGATTGGCCGAACAACGCCAATCCGCAAATCATTGTCCGCGAGCAGCAAATATTCAAAGCCGACATGGAGCAATTGCACTCTCTATTGGTCGATTTCGAGGCGCAGCTCGACGACAAGAACATCGAAATGAAGTCGGACGAGGGCC
>DASZFX010000416.1:0-11495 GCA_035939375.1 Roseiarcus sp. | reverse complement strand
TGTCGCGCCGCCCTTAACTTCCAAAGGTTTTTAGCTCGCCGTTAACCCCGAAATCTGTTCCCCCGCCCGTCGGGCTCGGGATTGATTGCTTACTCCAGTTAAAACGTGCTACATCATGCAAAATGTATAAAGACGTACCTTCCATCAAGACATTTTGCGTGAGCCTGCCATGGAATTGATCACAGCCGGTCAGCTTCGAGCAGCACGAGGGCTGCTCGGTTGGTCGCAAAAAGAGCTTGCGACGGCCTCCCAAGTCAGCCGAGCCACGATCGCCGACTTCGAGGCCGGCAAGCGGCAGCCCTATGCGAGGACCTTGACTGACCTGCAGCGCTCCCTCGAATTTGCCGGCGTCGACTTCGTGACTGGCGACGAGCTTGGCGTCAAAATGAAAAGATCGGGCGTCGCAACGCTGCGCGTCGGCGAATCCCCGACCGTCGCCTCACCAGGTTTGGACAGCCAACCGAGGGCCGCGGCGCGGCCTGCAAGCTTGATAAGATACGGGCGGCGTTCGACGGATCACGCGGAAGTCGCTATTTCGCCCGAGCAGGTCAAATCGGCGCGCGAGCTTCTCGGGTGGTCCCAGGGTGAGCTGGCGAGCAAAATGGGCGTCAGCGAAACAGCCGTCAGCCTCTTCGAACGGGAAAAGCGCCGCCTGTTGGTTTTGGACGTATCCGTGCTTCGCAGCGCTCTGGAGGCGGCGGGAGTCGAATTCACCAATGAAGGCGAGCCAAGCGTCAGATTAAAGTCTGAGCATATTGCAATGCCGCTGGAGAAATTCCTAAGCGAGCTCGACGCCTACGAACAACACCGGCTGAGGCCAAGGGGCGTGAGCGCAGGCGGCAGGAGCGGCGTCAAATTTGGATTCGCGCTCCTCTATACGGACCGCGCCGCCGCGAGCCTGATGCGTGAGGGCAAAGAACTTGGCCGCGTGCGCTGGGCCAGCGGCGCAGTGGAATTCGACCCGCCGATCGCCTCGTCAACGCCGGTGCGGGCGTTTGAGGACGATCTCGAACTCTGGGCCTCCGCCGCCTACGCTCGGAGCTTGCCGACGACCGAGCGCGTCCCAGACCTGTAACTCTCCCACATTTGCCGGATTTAATGCAATCGGCATGACGTTAGGCCCGCGGTCCGACGTTCCCGTCGACTTCGGGGCTCGATCGGCTCGATATTTTTTTCCACCGCGCGTTTGCTGCGGCGACGAAGACCCAAATGAAACTGGGGCGCCGGGGGCCGTTCGGATGGGCGGACCGACCGTCGTTTCCGCGTCTCGCCCCCAATCGACGCAACGACGCATTAACCATGCGTTAGATTTGACAACTTAATACTCAATCGCTGGGTTCACGCCGTGAGGGGGGTCCGCCGTCGGGGAAGTCCAGCAGCGAGGGGAGCCTGGAAGCTCATGCCGTCAATTGCGGCCCGGCCACGCGTCGTGGCGCGCAAGTTTGTCGCGGCCTTGCTCCTGCAATCGTGCCTCGCGCTCGGCGGCTGCTACTATGACTCGGACGACGTCACCGGCTCGATAAAAAGCGCGCCGACCGCCGTGCCGACAAACGACGCGGAATTGCGGACCTATGCCGACGAATGCGGCAAGCGCTACGACGCCAATCCCGGCGACAAGGTCGCCTCGATCAATTACGCCCGCGCATTGCGCGCGCTCTCGCGCTATGACCAGGCCGTCGCGGTCATGCAATCGGCGGCGGTGAAGGCGCCGAAAGACTTCGAGGTTCTGGGCGCCTACGGCAAGGCGCTCGCCGATGCGGGGCAATTGCAACAAGCAGCCGATGTGCTCTCGCGCTCCTATGTCCCCGAAAATCCCGATTGGTCGAACATGTCGGCCCAGGGCTCGGTGGCCGACCGGCTCGGCGACCATGCCGTGGCCCAGGAATTCTATCGCGCCGCCCTGAAGATCGCGCCGGGCGAGCCGAGCCTTTTGAACAACCTCGGCCTCTCATACCTGTTGAACAAGCAATTGCCGCAAGCCGAGGATGTCCTGCGCCAGGCGGCGGCCAAACCGACCGCGGATCGGCGGGTTCGCGGCAATCTGGCGCTTGCGCTCTCGCTCGAGGGAAAATTTGCCGAGGCCGAGAAGGTTTCGCAGCGCGACATGACGAGCGAGGCGGCGGCGGCCAATGTCGCGGCGATCCGCCGCATGATCGCCCAGTCCAATTCATGGCGCCAGATCGAAATGTCGGCCAGGCCGGCGAAGGAAGCGCCCGCTCAACCGCAGGATCCAGGCGGCCCGCCCGGCTGAGGCGAATTGACGAGCGCGCGCCCTGCCCGGCGGCGGCTTTCGCTCATTCCCGATCAGGACGCTTTCGCCAATACAGGCAGATTGGATTCTCCGGTCTCCATCGCCTCCAGCCGCTCGAGCAATTCGAGCCGCCCCATCAGCTTCAGCGGCCAGTCCGTATCCGTTTCTTCGCTAGGCGCGCCATGCCCGCCGACAGCGCTCTCGGCCAACAGGCGCGCTTCGTTCAAGGCGGCCTCCTTTTCGAGTCGGCGCAACAGGGCCAGGAGCCCGCCGAGTTCCGGGTCTTTGAAACCCTCGCAAGCGGCGATCGCCTCCATCGCGATCGGCCGCAACGCCAGACCCACCTCTTCGGCTCCGAATTGCTCCATGCCGAATTGTTCCAAGACGAGGAGAGCGGCGCGAAAAGGCGGAAGCAGGGCCTCCGGGAGTCTCATCCGCCGGTAAAGGGCCGCAAAACCCGCGCCGCGTGGGTCGCGGATGAAGGCGGCGGCTTGCGCCAACGCCAGACCCGAAAGCTCGGCCGCGGCCGATTCGAAGAAGGATCGGGCCCCCGAAATCAGCGCGCGCATGAGAAGCGCCGGCGTGAGCGCGCCCTTGTGGCGAAGGTGGCGCACAAGATCGGGGATTTCGTCGGGCTCGCAGCCGCAGGCTGTCCGAACGACGCTCCGCTCCTGTGCAGCGCGGACCATTTTTTCAATGCGCTCCGGCGCGAGCCCGAAGCCGGCGACGAGGGACGACCTCTCGGCCATTGCTGCGGCGGTGAGGTCGCAGCGCAGAGCGGCCGGTAGTTCCGGGCGCGCCAGCAACGCTTCTCGCATGTCGCGTTCCGCGCCGAAACGCTCGACGATCCAGCGCGCGACTTCGGGCGCGAGGGGCGCTTCAGGATTTTCAATGAGCGCCATCGCCGCCTCGCGCCCGCCGAATTCGGCAAGCGAGGCCGCAACGCTCGTCGGCAAGGCCCGCCGGCGCGCCAGCGCAATCTGCACGGCGTCTTCCCCTGCCGTCGCATATTCGACCATTTCGGCGTCGCTCAAAAGCGGCGATTGCGCCAGCACGACAGCGGCAACTTCCGGCCGGTCGTCGGCGAGCGCGATGATGATGTGCCGGGGCGCGCAGCCCGCGTCGGCGAGCGCATCGGCCAAGGCCAGTCGGACCTGCGGCGCAGGATCCTCGACAATTCTCGTCAGGCAGAGCTCAAGGTCGCGCCGCAACGGCTCGGGCAGATTGTTATAAAGAAAGGCCGAAGCCAGCGTGCGGACTGCATTGACGCGCTGGTCGTCAGAGGCCGTCTGGGCCCAGGCAAGGAATCGGCCGACGTTGCTCCGCTCCGGAGCCGCCGACTTTTCTTGCGTAACACTCGCCAACTCAACGAACTTCACTTACCGGCTCCCGACGCGCCGGGCTGCACGCTTCTTTGCTAAAGTAGTTCTTTTATGGAAACGTAAGGTTAACCAGCCGCCCTTGTGCGCCGCCGATCGGCTGGACTTGCTCAGCGGCGCCGGTCTGGCGAAAGAAAGCCTATTGGGCGGCGAGAATAGTGTCGCGGCAAAAAAGTACTTTTGCTCCAGCGAGCGACGCCATTCTAAGCGTTTGCCCCAAGCCCTCTATTTTAACAATTTTATAAACCGAATTCATCCTGGCCAGGTGTTACTCCAATTTCGACTGAATGCGACCGCCAATGCGGTCAGGCGGCAAGGGATCTCCCCTGGGCCGCAATCGCCTGGAGATCTTCAGATGGCGAAGGTTCGCCTGAACATCGAGGTCAGTCAGGAATTGGCCGACCTGCTCGACAATCTCGCCGAAACGGAAAACGCCACCCGCTCCGAGATCGTCCGGCGCGCCATCGCGGTGCTGAAAGCCTATAAGCAGCAAAGGGAAAGCGGCAGGCCGCATCTCGGCTTCGCCAAAGACCCGCAGCGGCTCGATGTGGAAATTGTCGGAATCTTGAATTCCGCGGTTCCGACAGCCGCCGCCCCCCTCGCCGGCCCCATCGCTTCGGCATTCCTTGCGCCGGCGAGCGCCCCCGAGCATCGAAAACCAACGGCGGCTTCTGAAACCGCGCCCGTTTCGCTCGAGGCGGTGATGTCGCGTTGGTCGCCCCATTCGGTCACGTCTTAAGGAACGGGCTGCGAGCGGATCGAAGAGTACAGCGCAACTCGTGCGCCGCCGGATTCGCCCGCTGCGATCACGCGAATGTGTCAACGGCCTGCGACCCTAAATTGAAACTTAATTGAAGAGCGTCGCGCCGCCGTCCACTCTGCCTCTTCGGACAATACAGTCTTGGAGGTTGGGATGACTGGCCGCATCCTTGGTTTTGTTGCGGCGATGCTTGCGTTGACGGTTTGCGTGCATGCAGCGCCCGCAGCGGAAAAGTCGGTTTGGGACGGCGTCTGGACCGGAAACTTCGGGAACGGCTCGAAGATTTCAGTGACGGTCGCCGACAATAAAGTGACGAACTACTCCTATAGGGGAGCGCCTCTCAAAGTCTCATACAATAGGATTGCAGATGGAGCCCTCTCGTTCGGCGATCGCGAAAACTACACGATGTCGCTGAAGAGAACGGGCGACGGCGCAGCCAAGGCTACCTACTTCGGCCGCCATGGCGTCATTGCGGCGTCTTTGAGCAAAACGTCTCTGAACAAACAATAGCCCAGGCGCGAACGCCCACCCGATCCGCCGGGCGCGACAAAGCGCGCCGGGCGGATCCCTTTTTTTCGAATTCGCGGTCGTTGGACCGGTTCGCCCGCGGCGCGGCGCTCCTTGCTTCGTCTTTCCGTCCGATCGCTCAATACGGAAAGCGCGACGCTTTGACCGGCGCCGCAATGCCCTTAAGCTGCGCGAAACGCTGACGGTGGAGGGGAAGCCCCTTGGAGCGCATCTGGCTGAAGTCTTATCCCGCCGGCGTGCCGGCCGACGTCGACATCACGCAATATTCTTCGATCGTCGCTCTGCTCGACGAGGCCTTCGCCAAATATCGCGACCGGCCCGCCTATGTCTGCATGGGCGCTGGGCTGACCTATGGCGAGATCGACGATCTCTCCAAGGCTCTCGCAGCTTGGCTGCAAGGCCAGGGCTTGAACGCGGGCGACCGGGTCGCGCTCATGATGCCAAATGTGCTGCAATATCCGGTCGCGATGGCGGCCGCGTTGCGCGCCGGCCTCATCGTCGTCAATGTCAATCCGCTCTATACCGCGCGCGAACTCTCCCATCAGCTTCAGGATTCCGGCGCCAAGGCGATCGTGATCCTGGAAAACTTCGCTGCCACGCTACAGAACGCGCTTGCCGGCTCGTCGATCGAGCGCATCGTCATTGCAGGAATCGGAGACCTGATGGGTTTCCCCAAGGCGCTCATCACCAATTTCGTCGTCCGGCGGGTCAAGAAAATGGTGCCCGCCTTCGCTCTGCCGAATGCGACGCGTTTCAATGCGGCGATTGCAGCGGGAAAAGGCGCGCCCTTCGCGCCGCCGCGCATCGGCCCGAAGGACGTTGCAGTCTTGCAATATACCGGCGGCACGACCGGCGTCGCCAAGGGCGCAATGTTGCTGCATGAGACGCTTGTCGCCAATCTGCTCGCCAGCGAGGCTTGGATGCAGCCGGCTCTAAAGCGAAAACCGATCAGCGGCCAGATGACGATCGTCTGCGCCTTGCCGCTGTACCATGTCTTCGCCTTCATCGTCTGCGCGCTGCTCGGCATGCGAACCGGCGCGCTCAACATCCTCATCGTCAATCCACGCGACCTGCCCGCTTTGATCAAGGATATTGCGAAATACAAGTTCAACACTTTCCCGGCGGTGAATACGCTATTCAACGCTCTCGCCAATCGTTCCGATTTCGCCAAGCTCGATTTTTCGGGCCTCGTCATCGCCAATGGCGGCGGCATGGCGGTGCAGGAGGCCGTCGCCAAAAAATGGCTCGCCGTAACGGGCTGCCCGATCGTCGAGGGCTATGGCCTCTCCGAAACTTCGGCGGGCGTCACCTGCAATCCGACGGATTCGACCGCCTTCACCGGCACGATCGGCCTGCCCTTGCCCAATGTCGAAATTCGCGTCATCGACGACGCCGGCGCGGACGTCCCTCTCGGCTCGCCGGGCGAGATCGCGATCAGGGGCCCGCAGGTCATGTCCGGCTATTGGGCGCGGCCGGACGAAACCGCCAAGGCGATGACCGCCGATGGATTCTTCAAATCCGGCGATGTCGGCGTCATGGACGCCCGCGGCTATATCAAAGTGGTGGACCGAAAGAAGGACATGATCCTCGTCTCCGGCTTCAACGTCTATCCCAACGAGGTCGAGGAAGTGGTCGCCCATCATCCGGGCGTCGCCGAATGCGCGGCCGTCGGCGTTCCCGACGCGAATTCCGGCGAGGCGGTGATGCTTTTCGTGGTCAAGCGCGATCCCGGGCTGACCAAAGAGGCGCTCGCTGCTTTTTGCGCGAGCGAGCTCACCGGATACAAGCGGCCCCGCCACATCGAATTTCGCAACGACCTGCCCAAGACCAATGTCGGCAAGATTCTCCGCCGGGAATTGCGCGATGAAGCGGCGAAGATGATGAAAGAGGCCGCGCCGAGCCCGGCGCCGGCCGCCTAGCCGCCCGGCGTCTTTCCCATGCCGGAATAGCTCATCATGTTCTTGAGCACAGTCTGGAACTGATCGGGCGCGAAGGCCATCCAACTGCGCAGGATCGATTCTGGCGATACGCTGTCGAGCTGCGCCATCATCCGCTTCTCGACTTCCTCCATCACCTTTTCCTGCATCGGCTTGACGTCCGGCAGGCCGAAGAATTCGCGCGCCTCGGCCGGCGTGCAATCAAAATCGATCGAGACTTTCATAAGTCCTCCGGCTCTCAGGGTTGGCGCAGCGATTTTAGCCGGGGAAAGCGGGTTCGTCAGAGAAATTGCTGATCCCGGGAAGCGCGGCGTCAGGTCGCGAGCCGGCGCGGGGTTCGCCATGCGGCGGCGCGCGACGGACGAAGCCGAAGCCCTACTCCGCCTGCCAAAGACCCGGATAGCGCATAATGAATCCGTTCGGCGCGAGTTCAATGAGCCCTTCATAGCCGACGCCCGGCGCGCGATAGAAAACGACGCGTTCGCTCCGCCGCTCGTAGATTTGCTCCAACTCGGTCAGCGCGCCAGTATCGAGATCGAACCAGGCGGCCGGCAGAGGAATAGCGCTTCCTATTGGCAGCGGGACGCGTTTCAACTGCAAGAGGTTCGTCGCCGGCGTGAAGCTCAGATCGAGATCGACGAGATTCCCGATACCCGGAACGCTTTCGCCGTTGAGCAGCCACGCGTCGTCCCGCCTGGCGATATGATAGTCGATCTCGCGCTCGCCGATCGTTCCATAGACGCGCCCCGACAGCGTCCGCCAGCGAGAATCGCAGTCAACAGCATAGGAGACGCTGGCGGGTCCGATCGAATGGCGAAAGATCGCAGCGCCTTGCAGCCGCCAGCCGGATCGACAATCTTCGAGTCGGCAGGCGTCGTGACCTGGCGCATCGACCCGTCGCCACAGAATTGAAGCTACGATCGCCATCAGCTGCGCCGACAGGCGTGGCCCCTGGGCGCATGGCAAGGCCTTGCGCGAGGCGGCGGCGGCGCAATCGGATCAGGCCCGACCGTTCGCAACGCGGCGGCGTAGCGGGTCAAGGCGGCGGCGACGCATTGAAACGCCCCCTCGTCCGGGCAAGCCCTGATTTCGCGTTGCGCTTGCACCGAGACCTCCTCGATTGTCGGACGTCTCATCGGCGAGCCGGGCGCGGCGGCGCCGGCCTCCGGCGCGATCGACCGCCCGCCCGCCATCGCCGGGGCCGACGCTGCGATGACCGCAACGAGCGCCGCGACGCTTCTCCACCCAAGGTTCCGCCGACCATCGACGGGTACGTATTCGCTCAACAGGCGTTTCCTTTGCTCGGCGCAAATGAGCGTGGTCGAATTTAAATATTGTCCGCCTGGAGTCCGGCCTAAATTGGTCGCGGCGGCCACGTCCGCTTAGTAACCCCGTCGCGGCGCAAATTGCCGCCCGAGCGCGAAAAGAGCGGATAAGGCAGAAAGTTCATGGCTTTCACGGTCGCGCGATAAGCCGCCGGCTCCGGCGAGCTGCCGAAGCCCGCGACCGACGCCGTGACGGCGATCTGACCCAAATCGAGCGGCGCCGGCTCGATGCGCCCTTGAAGCCGGCCGGCCTCGCGGGCGAGGTCCTGCAAACGGCCCGTGCCGGACCGCAGCGTCTTGACGGGCGCGGCGGGGCAACGCAAGAGTCAAATCGGTCGGCCTTCCCGCGCCGCGAAAGACTTCTGATGCCCGCCGTCACGTTGATCGACAATTACGATAGCTTCACCTTCAATCTCGTCCACTACCTGGGCGCGCTTGGCGCTGAAGTGACGGTTTGGCGCAACGACGCAATTTCGGTCGCCGACGTCCTCGCCGCCAGGCCCGACGCGATCGTTCTCTCGCCTGGTCCTTGCACGCCCAACGAAGCCGGCATCTGCCTCGACCTTGTCCGTTCGGCCAGCGAGACGACGCCGATCTTCGGTGTGTGCCTCGGCCACCAGGCGATTGGCCAGGTCTTCGGCGGTTCGATCATCCGCGCGCCCGTGCCGATGCATGGCAAGCTGTCGCGGATCTCGCACAATGGCCGCGGCGTCTTTCGCGGCGTCAATGGTTCGTTCCAGGCGACGCGCTATCATTCGCTTGTAATCGACCGCAAAAGCGCCCCGCCGGAGCTTGAAATCACCGCCGAGACGGAAGACGGCCTGATCATGGGCGTCTCGCATCGCACGGCGCCGGTTCACGGCGTGCAGTTCCATCCCGAGAGCATCCTTTCCGAACACGGCCGCGTGGTCTTGCGCAATTTTCTCGATCTTGCCGGCGCCTTCAACGCCGCCGCCCGCGTCAACTAGCGGCCGGGGCGGGAATGGAAGCCTTCAAGCCCCTCATAGCCAAAGTCGCAACTGGCGCGGCTCTCAATCGCGCCGAGGCGACGGCGGCTTTCGACGCGATGCTGTCGGGCGAAGTGACGCCGGCGCAGATGGGCGGCTTCTTGATGGCGCTGCGCACACGTGGCGAAAGCGTCGAAGAGATCACCGGCGCCGTCGAAGCGATGCGCGCCAAGATGTTGCGTGTGAAGGCGCCGAGGGACGCGGTCGACGTCGTCGGCACCGGCGGCGACAATTCCGGCTCGTACAATGTCTCGACCCTCGCCGCGCTCATCGTCGCCGCCTGCGGCGCCCCTGTCGCCAAGCACGGCAATCGCGCTCTTTCGTCCAGGTCCGGCGCTGCTGACACTCTGGGCATGCTCGGCGTGAAAATCGGGATCGCGCCGGAGGCGGTCGAGCGCTGCATCCTCGAAGCGGGCATTGGCTTCATGATGGCGCCGACGCATCACGCGGCCATGCGCCATGTCGGTCCCGCGAGGGTCGAACTCGGCACGCGCACGATCTTCAATCTGCTCGGTCCTTTGTCCAACCCAGCCGGCGCCCGGCGTCAATTGATCGGCGTTTTCTCCGCCGCGTGGCTCGAGCCCATGGCCGAGGTCCTGCGCAATCTTGGCGCCGAGCGCGTCTGGATCACCCATGGCGCCGACGGTCTCGACGAAATCACCACCGCCGCTTCGACTCAAGTCGTCGAACTCGCCGACGGCGTGATACGCTCCTTCGAGATCACGCCGGAAGAGTTCGGCCTCAAGCGGGCGCAGCCGGCGGAATTGAAAGGCGGCGACGCCGCCCATAATGCGGCGGCGCTCACCGGCGTGCTGGCAGGCGAAAAGAACGCCTATCGCGACATCGCTGTGCTAAATGCGGCGGGCGCGCTTGTTGTCGCCGACAGGGCGCGCGATCTTGGCGAGGGCGTCGGCGAGGCGGTCAGGGCGCTCGATTCCGGCGCGGCGCGTGCGACGCTCGCCAAGCTTGTTGCAGTCTCGAATGCGTGACAAAGCGGGTGACTTGGACAGGAGCCACGGTGTCCGACATTCTGCAAAAGATCGAGACCTATAAGCGGCGCGAGATCGCGGACGCCAAAGTGCGCGTGCCGCGCGCTACCCTCGAGCGCGAGATCCATAGCCAGACCCCGCCCCGCGGCTTCGTCAAGGCGATCGAGCGCGACATCGCGGCTGGACGCTTCGCCTTGATCGCCGAAATCAAGAAGGCCAGCCCTTCGAAAGGCGTGATCCGCGAGCATTTTGATCCGTCCGCCCTCGCCAAAGCCTATCAGGAGGGCGGCGCGGCCTGCCTTTCCGTGCTCACCGACGCGCCTTCTTTCCAGGGCAAGCCCGAATATCTCGCCAAGGCGCGCAACGCCACCCGGCTGCCGGCGCTGCGCAAGGATTTCCTGTTTGATTCCTACCAAGTGCTGGAGGCGCGGGCCTGGGGCGCCGATTGCATTTTGATCATCATGGCCTGCGTCGACGACGATTGCGCGCGCACCCTGAACAAGACCGCCCATGACCTTGGCCTCGATGTATTGGTCGAAGTCCATGACGAGAGCGAGCTCGACCGCGCCCTCGCCCTGGAGGCGCGACTGATCGGCGTCAACAACCGCGACCTGCGCACCTTCCAGACTTCGCTCGAGGTCGCCGAACGGCTGGCGCCGCGCATCCCGAAGGATAGGATCATCGTCGCCGAGAGCGGCATTTCGAATCATGCCGATTGCCGCCGTCTTGCCGCGGCCGGAATCGAAACGTTCCTCGTCGGCGAAGCCTTGATGCGTCAAGACGATGTCTGCGTGGCGACCCGCGCGCTTTTGACCGGCGATGAGGTCGAGCTGAAGAAGGCGCGGCGTTGACCATCTTGAGCCATGTCGGCGCCTCCGGCGAGGCGCATATGGTCGACGTCTCATCGAAGGACGAGACCCAGCGCATCGCCATCGCTGAGGGCTGCGTCGTGATGAACGAGACGACGCTGCGCCAGATCCTGAAGGGCGACGCCAAGAAGGGCGACGTGCTCGGCGCAGCGCGCATCGCCGGGATCATGGCGGCGAAAAAGACGCACGAGCTCATCCCGCTCTGCCATCCGCTGCTGCTGACGAGCGTTGCCCTCGACATCGCGCCCGATGAGGCCTTGCCCGGCCTGAAGCTGCGCGCCGAGGTGAAGACGCGCGGCCAGACCGGCGTCGAAATGGAGGCGCTGACCGCGGTCGCGATCGCCTGCCTCACGATTTACGACATGGTCAAGGCGGTTGAGCGTGGCGTGACGATCGAGAATATCCGCCTGGTGGAAAAACGCGGCGGCAAATCCGGGCACTACCGCGCCA
>DASZFX010000415.1:0-5279 GCA_035939375.1 Roseiarcus sp. | reverse complement strand
GCTTCGAAGGCGACGTCTCTTTCGCGATAATATTCGAAACGCAGACGGTCGAAATTGTTCACCCCGACATTGACCGGCAGATCCTTGCCCCAATAGTCCTTCTGGCGCTCGAATTCGATGTATCGGCCCGCCTCGAAATTGCCGACCTTGTAGCCGCCCGAGCCGAGCGGCGGCTCCAGGGTCGAAGCCTCGAAATCGCGCGTCGCCCAGTAGGTCTTGGAGAAGACCGGCATGCCGGCGACCATCAGATGGGCGTCGCGGCTGCGCTCCTTGATGAACTTCACGAGAAACACATCGTCGGCCTCGGCCGCGACGCTTTCGACATCGGTGAGGAGTTGCGAGAAGGTCGGATGCGCCTTGGTCTTCAGGATGTCGATGGAGAAGGCGACGTCGGCGGCGGTCACTTTCGAGCCGTCATGGAAACGCGCTTCGGGCCGCAGGAGAAAACGATAGGAGAGTTTGTCGGCGGAGACGCGGACCGCGCGAGCCAGAAGACCATAGACGGAATCGGGTTCATTCCCCGTCGCGGTCATCAGATTGTCGAAAGTCGCGCTCATGCCGGCGGCGCCGTTGCCCTTCTTCGAGAACATGTTCAACGTATCGAAGGTCTCGAAGTTTTGATTGCCGCCCGTCGCGGTGATCTGCAGCGACAAAAGTCCGCCCTTGGGCGCTTCGGGGTTGACGTAGTCGAAATATTTGAAGTCCGCGGGCAAGGCGAGGTCGCCGAAGGACGACAGCCCATGGGTCTCGATTTCCGTCCCGTTTTCATCCTCGGCCGCCGCCGCGCCGGCGCGCCAAGGGGCGGCCAAAGCGCCGATGGCGAAGCCGGCCGCCTTCAAAGCCGACCGTCTGGTGAACGCCCGCGCGACGCCTAAGTCCGCCAAGCCTAAGTCTGCGAGGGTCAAGACCGCTCCTGATTCGTTACGTGATTTATCCGCTCGCCGGGCGCTTGACCAGCGCCGCCGCCCATGCGCTTTTGCCCGGCGGTTTAAGGTCCGGCGCGGCGTTTCAACGAGGAAATAAGGGCATGAACAAGGCTTTGTTTCAGGCGCCTCAACCCCCTCGTTTCGGCTTTGCCGCCAATCCCTTGGATCGCCTCTCGGAGCGCCGCGAGGACGAAGCCTTTCTTGCCGCCGCGCGCCTGAAATCCGAGGCCCGCGCACTCGTCTTCTGTCGGGACATGCCGGTCCTGAAGAAGGGCGCCGACGGCCTGGAGGCGTTGTTTCCGCTTGGAGAAGCGCGCGGTCTCGGCCTCGTCTACGAGAGCGTTCTGCTCGGCGCAGAAGGGAGCGGCGCGCCGGTCTTCGCCGACCTGCTCGATGATTCGGCGGTCGAATTGCGCGGCGACGCCAGCGACGGCTTTCTCGACAAGCGCGTGCTGATCGTACCCGGCCGTGACGACCTGACCCTGATCGACATGCGCTCCATCGCGGTGCAAGGCCTTTTGCCGGCGTCCCTCGTCGGCATGTTGGGGACGGCCAAGGCGGTCCTCTCCTGGCACGCTCGCCACCGCTTTTGCCCGAACTGCGGCGCGCCGACGCGCCCTGCCGCCGCCGGTTGGCGGCGCGAATGCGACGCCTGCAAAGCGCAGCATTTTCCGCGCACCGACCCGGTCGTCATCATGCTGGCGGTCGACGGCGACAATTGCCTGCTCGGCCGCCAGGCGCGCTTTCCAAAGTCCATGTATTCGTGCCTTGCCGGATTTCTGGAGCCTGGCGAGACGATCGAGGATGCAGTCCGGCGCGAAATCCGCGAAGAGACTGGCGTTCTCTGCGGCCAAATCCTCTATCTGGCCTCGCAGCCCTGGCCGTTTCCAAGCTCGCTGATGATCGGCTGCCTCGCCGAGGCGGCGACGCGCGAGTTGCGCATCGACGGCCTCGAACTCGAGGACGCGCGCTGGTTCGCGCGCGAGGAGGCCTTGGCGATGCTGGAGGGGCGCCATCCCGACCGGCTGGCGGCGCCCCATCCGATGGCGATCGCCCATCATATTCTGCGCGCCTGGGCCGAGGCGGCGTAGAAGAAACGCATTGTGTTCGTGTCTTCCCGCGCCGGACGGTCCAGCCCTACGCCACCGCCGCCTTCTGCATCGCGACGAGTTTGGCGACGCCGCCGCGCGCCAGCGCCAGCAACGCAAGCAACTGCGCCTCGCTGAACGGCGCGCCTTCCGCCGAGCCTTGTACTTCGATCAGCGCGCCGGTCCCCGTCATGACGAAATTGGCGTCGGTCTCGGCCGCTGAATCTTCGGCATAGTCGAGATCGATCACCGCTGCGCCTTGGCAAATGCCGCAGGAGATCGCGGCGACGTGATCGCGCAACGGATTGTCCCGGATGATCGAACGCTGCGTCATCCATTTGAGGCAATCGTGCAAAGCGATCCAGGCGCCGGTGATGGCAGCGGTGCGGGTGCCGCCGTCGGCCTGGATCACGTCGCAGTCCAGCGTGATCTGGCGTTCGCCCAGCCGCGGCAGATCGACGGCGGCGCGCAGCGACCGGCCGATCAGGCGCTGGATTTCCTGGGTGCGGCCGGAGACCTTGCCGGCCGTTGATTCGCGCCGTGTGCGCGTTGCGGTGGCGCGCGGCAGCATCGCGTATTCCGCGGTCACCCAGCCGCGCCCCTGGCCGCGCAGCCAAGGCGGCGGCTTGTCTTCGAGCGAAGCTGCGCAAAGCACATGCGTCTCGCCGAAGCGCACGAGGCAGGAGCCCTCCGCGTAACGGGCGACGGCGCGCTCGAAACTCACCTTGCGCAATTCGTCGGGCGCGCGATTGGAAGGACGCATCGATGTTCCTCGGCTGGACGCCCCGAGACCTAGCGCCCGCGCCGCCGCCACGCAACAAAAAGGCCGCCGCTCACTCCGGCGTCGGCACCGTATAATTCAAGGCGAGGCGGCCGCCGTCGGGATAGATGGTCTGGCCGGTGATGTATGAGGCGTCGTCGCTGGCGAGGAAAGACGCGACGGAGGCGACTTCCTCCGGCTCGCCCGCGCGGCCGATCGGCGTGCGCGAGAGGATCCTTTTCCGCGCCGCTTCGTCGCTCAGCACCGTCTTCTTGGCGAGATCGGTCAGGATCGTGCCCGGCCCGATCGCGACGACGCGGATGTTATGGGGCGCAAGCTCGATGGCGGCCACTTTGGTGAGCTGGTTCAGCGCGCCCTTGGTGCAGGCGTAAGCGGCGAGACCCGGGATCGCCAAAAGCGCGTTGACCGAGGACATATTGATGATGACGCCGCCGTGCTTGCCGGCGATCATCCGCCGCGCCGCGAGCTGCGTGCCGATGAAGGCCGAGCGCAGATTGATCGAAAGGACCGTGTCGAAAATCTCGTCGCTCATCTCCACGACCGGCGCGCTCAGCGCGACGCCGGCGTTGTTGATCATGATGTCGAGGCGGCCGAATTCGTCGCTGGCGCGATCGACGAGCGCGGCGATCGCCGGACGCTGAGCGACGTCGGTTGCGACGAAAATCGCCCGCGCGCCTTTTTTGCGCAGGTCCCTCGCCGCGGCCTCGCCGGCTTCGGCATTGATGTCGGCGAGCGCCACCGCCGCCCCGTCGGCCGCAAGGCGCCGTGCGCAGGCAAGGCCGATGCCATTGGCGGCCCCCGTGACGATGGCGGATTTTCCGGCTAGACGCGTCATGACATTCCTCTCTGTAGCGGGTGGGGCGCTTATACCAGATGCAGGCTAAGGCGAGTCACGGCTCCGACGTCGAGCCTCAAGTGGGGAAACGCCGCGGTTTACCCTCACCCCCGCCCTGTCCCGCAAGCGGCAGAGGGGGCGTGAAGCGCGCTTCATCGAGGTTGGTGGCGGCGCTGGATCGGTCCTCGCCGGATGAGGCCTCGTCCGGCGGAAGGCCGGCGACGGTGCTCCGATGACCGAGAGTTTCGACGTCGTCATCGGCGGCGGCGCCGTCATGGGCTCCTCGACCGCTTATCATCTTGCCGCCCACCCCGGCTTTTCCGGGCGCGTCCTCGTCGTCGACAAGGACATGACCTATCGGCGCGCCGCAAGCTCGCTGTCCTTGAGCTCGATCCGCCAGCAGTTCTCGAGCCCGATCAACATCAGGGTCGGACTCTATGGCGTCGCTTTCCTGCGCCGCGCTGCGCAAATCCTGGCCGTCGACGACGCCGCGCCCGACCTCGCCTTTCATGAGAACGGCTATCTCTATCTTGCGAGCCAGGAGGGCGCGTCGATCCTCGTTGAGAACCACGTTACGCAGAGCGCTGAGGGCGCCGATATCGCTCTTCTTGATCCCGCCGCTCTGTCGGCGCGCTTTCCCTTCCTCAATCTCGACGGCGTCGCGCTCGGCGCCTGGGGGAGAAGCGGCGAAGGCTGGTTCGACGGCTATACGCTGATGCAGGCGTTCCGCCGCAAGGCGCGCAGCCTTGGCGTCGCCTATCGCGAAGACACGATTGTCGCGCTCGAGCGTGACGGCGCCCGCGTCGCGGCCGTGCGCCTCGCGAGCGGCGAGCGCATCGCCTGCGGCGCCTTCGTCAACACCGCCGGGGCTTCCGGCGCGGCCAAACTCGCCGCCCTGCTCGGCGTCGCCATCCCCGTCCATCAGCGCAAACGCTCCGTCTTCGTCTTCACCGCCAAGACGCGCATCGCCCGCTGTCCGCTGATCATCGATACAACCGGCGTCTATGTGCGCACCGAAGGCGACAATTACGTCTGCGGCGTCTCGCCGGCCGAAGCCGACGATCCCGACTGCGACGATTTCGATGTCGTCTGGCCGCATTTCGAGGAAATCGTCTGGCCGGCCTTGGCGGCGCGCATCCCCGCCTTCGAAAGCATAAGGCCGGGCCGGGCCTGGGCCTGCCATTACGATCTCAACACTTTCGATCACAACGCCATCGTCGGCCGGCTGGCGAATTACGAAAACGCCTATCTCGCCGCGGGGTTTTCCGGCCATGGCATTCAGCAATCTCCGGCGATCGGTCGCGGCCTCGCCGAACTGATCGTGGAGAGGCGCTATGCGACCCTCGATCTCGCGCCTTTCGCCCATGAGCGCATCGCCGCCAATCGGCCGCTCATCGAGCGCAATGTCATATAGGGCGCACGCACACAAGGGCGGAGGTACGTGTAGCGCGGTCTTGGAGCGCCGTCTTGCCGGCTTGCCCGGAGTTCACGTTAGGGCATCGGATTCGCAATTTGAATCGCAGAGGCTCTCTGGAAACAAACGCCAACGCCACGGGCCGCCGTTATTTGGAACAGTGACCGGAACGCGCCGACCGAAAGGTCTGTCAAGGGCGCGCTTTGCGCGCCGCCGAAGGCGGCTAAAGCCCTTG
>DASZFX010000414.1:0-8292 GCA_035939375.1 Roseiarcus sp. | reverse complement strand
AGCCGCCTTCGGCGGCGCGCAAAGCGCGCCCTTGACAGACCTTTCGGTCGGCGCGTTCCGGTCACTGTTCCAAATAATGGCGGCCCGTGGCCTTGGCGGTTGTTTCCAGAGAGCCTCTGCGATTCAAATTGCGAATCCGATGCGCTAGGTCGTTAGGTACGACGTCACGGGCCGTTGGAGGCCGCTCACCTTGTACTGGAGTCCTCTGAGTCGCTGCTTGGCCAACGCTCTTGTAATCGACATGCCCGTTTCCCAGGCGGTAGGGATCGGCGGCCTGTGGGGGGCGACTTTTCTTGGCCTATCAGGTACTTGGGCCTTTCGGGTCGGTTGGATGTGGCAACATCGTAATGTGCTCATTCGCCTGTCAGAATTAAATTCGCTTTCACTCCCGGCCCGATTGTCGCCGCGCAATGTCCCAGGCTGCAACAAATCGCGAGGTGCGCCACGTGGCCACTCCTATTTGTGATTTGCTATTGCGCCGGCGGCGGCCCGTCATAGGCGCGGGGATTGGCGCGTTATTGCTCCTTGACCCGCACGCGCCGCCCGGTCGGCCCCGCGACGTTTGCGGGGTCGATTCTTATCGGCTTTTCGAGAATCTTCTCCCATTCCGCGGCCGCGAAAGTTCGCCTGGTGAGCGTTCGTACATTGCCCATCTCGCTGATCGCTTTTTGCCCTCGGACAAAGGATTTTCCGCCCGCGGGCGCCTCGCCCGTAAAATGATCTCGCGGCGGTCCACCGTCGCGCCCGCCGCGCTCGGGCCGAGTCGCATTATGTGGCCGACTGCTTGTTTGCCGAATAGTCCCGTAAACGCCATGGCGTCAGACGCGGGTGGCGGCCTAAATCGTCCCTGACGAGATCGGCCGCTTCGCGAGGTTGCTCGCCGTCGGGTCAAGGGCCCACAATCAGGAAATGACGCAAGGCGCCGAGTTGAGCAGCACCGATCAGTTTCTGGCCCGCCTGGGAGCAGCGGCTTCTCCCGTCGGCGCGATCGTGCTGATTTTGTCGACGTTGCTGCATCCGCTGGATAGCGACCCAAACGATGCCCCCGCCGCTTTCGCCGAATATGCTGCAAATTCTATCTACGTGTGGAGTCATCTCGGGCAGTTCGCAGGATTTGCCCTGCTCGGCGTAACTCTCCTGGGGCTGGCGGCGACGCTTGAGGCGGGCCGAGCAGCCGCTTGGGCGCGCGTCGGCGTCATCGGCGTCGCAGCCAGCATATCGATCGTAGCTGCGCTCCAGGCCGTGGACGGCGTCGCCCTCAAGGTTACCGTGAATCGCTGGGCGGCCGCCACGGGAGAAGCGAGATCGCTGGCTTTTGAAGTCGCCCTCGCCGTGCGCCAAATTGAGATCGGTCTCGCGAGCTTTCTCAGCCTCATGTTCGTCCTCTCGATCATCGCCTTCGGGTTGGCGATGAGCTATAGCGTGCTCTACCCGGCTTGGCTTGCCGCTATCGCACTGGCGGCCGGTCTTGGAGCCTTGGCCGCCGGAGCGGCGCAAGCCTCAACGGGCTTTTCCAACCTCGGGACGTTGACCAGCATGCTGTCGAGCCTCGCGCTTTTGGTCTGGGCTATCCTGGTTGGATTCTTCATGTGGCGGTTGGCGTCTCGACAGGCATCGCCAGTTTGAGGTTCGCTTACGCCGGCCGCACGCATCACCACTCGAAGGCCGCCCCGCAATAGTCCGTCGTGGTGGATGCGCCTCGCGCCCGCCGGCGCGCGCCAAGGCGGATCGATTTGAGCCCCGGCCGGGCTCTGGTTGGCAATTCGCAACGTGGCGTGGGTTCGTCTTATTTGCATTTTTTAACTACGACTGCGGAGCTTTTTCTTCCCCCCCGGCGTTTCTTCGTAAGGCGAAAGCGTCCAACGGGGGCGCACAGGAGGAGCGATATGCGCAGCTCGATCATAAGCACGATCACTGCGGCGGCGGCGATCGGACTCGTCAGCGCCAGCATCGGCGCTTCAGAGCCGGCGTCGGCCTCGCAGTGGCACGGCGGCGGAGGCTTTCACGGCGGCGGAGGCTTTCACGGCGGCGGTATGTGGCACGGCGGCGGTATGGGCATGTGGCATGGCGGCGGTATGGGCATGTGGCATGGCGGCGGGTGGGGCGGCGGCTGGGGTCATCGCCGTCGGTTCTTCGGCGGCGGCTTTGGCGGCGGCTTTGGCGGCTTCTATGGCGGCGGCTATGGCTATGATTATGGATGCGCCTGGCCGTATCCGTATTCGTACGGCTATCCCTATTCATACGGCTGCGCCTGGCCCTATGGCTCTTACTGAGTGTTAGACCGGCGCGGCGGTGGTCCTTTTCTCGTCATTGCTTCAGGTGAGCTTGGGCCAGACCCGATCGGCCCCGCGCGGTTGCAGCTTTGAACAGGGCCGATGGTGGCGCGTTGCGGACCGGCAAGCCGGCAGCGCGCCGCCTTTCGGCGTTAACTATTGGGTAATCTGTGCTGCTCGTTCGCTAGCCTGACCGGGTGGCCTGGACCCGCAAGCTGATACCGCCCGCTCGTTCTCGAGAGGGCGCGAGCTGAATATTCTCGCCGGCGCGCGCGATATGATCCTTGGCTTGTTGGAGGGTCAGCAGCGCGCGCCGTACTGGCGACATGCTGATTCTGTACGCCGCGGAGAAGGAAGCGATCGACGACGCGCGAGCGCGGCTTATGCGGGCGCTCTACGGGGACCGCTTTTTGTAGGAGCGTCTGACTTACGCCGGCCGAAATCCGAAAGGCCCAAGCTCTCGACGCCGCTGCTTGGCGACGGCTATGCCTCGAGTCGCGGCCAACATTTTCCCCTTGTCCCCAGCGATGGAAGCGCGGCGAAAGTTCTCATACTCGCGGAGGATGGTCTTGGCCGCGTCAAGCTTTGCAAAGTCATTCATATTGAAGCTCTTGGGTTGAAATACTTCAGCTAAGCCCTCAATCGTCGTCGATCGCCGAGAAGCCTCGGCGGCTTACCGAATGAATTTGTTCAGAAATACCTTGTAACCATCTGTCAAGGCCTTGATATTGTGTTTGACAACTTTGCCTTTCTCAAACAGCAAAACTTTTGCCGCCGCGTCGAGCCTTCTTGAGGTCGCCGTTGGCGAGCAGCCATTTGGCGAGGACCTTTTCGACGAGGGAGGTCACGGAATCGCCGATCAGCGGCAGCAGCCTTCTCGGCCGCGGCTCTTATCTCGGCTGCCACTCAGACGGATAGCTGAGGGCGACGCATGACGCTCTCAGCGTCTTCTATCGGCGCAAGGCCTTCGTGCCTGTTGGGCTTCGCGCGTCATAGGGCGGCCACGCGAAGCCGCGGCGCGGGGCGAGTGATTGCCCCGCGCTATTTGCGGGTACTTCGGCGGTTCGATCGCCGTGGCGGATGCGTCGACTCGCGTCCGCGACCCGAAAAAGCCGGCCGGTAGGATGAGCGACCCTTTTTCGTCGGGGTCTTGGAGGAATGGTGGTTTCGTCTTTCGATCTTCAAGGCCTCTTACCTACCTGCCTTGCCGCCCATACGCTTCCCAACTGGCATTTTTGGGAAGCATCAGCGCAACCATTTGTGGGCTAAGTCTTTGAGACTATTTGGCAGGAGAGGAGGGACTCGAACCCCCAACCCCCGGTTTTGGAGACCGGTGCTCTACCAATTGAGCTACACTCCTAAGCGCGGCCGGTTATTGCGCAAGCAGCCTGCGGAAGCAAGAGTTTCGGGCGCCGTTTCATCCTTACTGGCTGGCGCGTCGACGGCTCAAACCGGCTCGATCCAGACGGCGGTCCCATAGGCGAGGACTTCGGTGATGCCGTCCATGATCTCGTTGGCGTCGTAGCGCATGCCGATGACTGCATTGGCGCCGCCCTGGGCGGCGTGTTCGCACATATGGTCGAAGGCCTCCTGTCGCGCGGTCTCGGCAAGTCCGACATAGACGGAAAGCTTGCCGCCGAAGACCGATTGCAAGCCGCCGACGAAATTGCCGACCACGCTGCGCGAACGGACCGTGATCCCGCGCACAAGGCCGAGATGGCGCACGATTTTATGGCCGACGACATCATTGGTGGTCGATACGATCATCATGCCCCCCGGAGCGGCGGCTTGAAGCTGCGATCGACTCCTGCGATCGATCGCTCCTGGCCCAAGAAACTGGAGCGGGTGAAGGGAATCGAACCCTCGTATTCAGCTTGGAAGGCTGCTGCTCTACCATTGAGCTACACCCGCGCCCGCCCCCTCTAGCATAGCTGGGCGCAGGGGCGGAAGCTGTTGAAGCGCCGATGTCGGGCGCGCCTTGGTCGCGGCGACGAGGGGGTAAGGGAAGGCGCCGCGCGCGCCGGCGTCGTCGAACTCCCGCGACAAATCTCGCAGCGAGCCTATCGCTGAGCCGACCTTGTGCGCCCCAGGCGAGAGCCCGCGAGCCCCAATGTTCGGCGACCCCTTTGCCGGGGGGCGCCTGGCGCGCTAAAGGGCTGGCTTTGAGACCAGGGCCGCGCATTCGCGCGACGCGGGAGAAGGCATGAAGAACCTGTGGAGCGATGCTGACGCGGAAGCCATGGTCGCGCTTTACGCGAAGAAAGGCGTCGCGCGCGACCTTGCGTTGCGCGTCTATACGACCCGTCTGCTCGGCGGCGAGCCGCGGCTGGTGTTGCACGGCGGCGGCAACACATCGTGCAAGATCAGGGTCAAGGATCTGATCGGCGACGAATGGGATGCGCTTTGCGTGAAGGGCAGTGGCTGGGATATGGCGGTCATCGAGCCTGCCGGCCTGCCCGCGGTGAAGTTGAAGCCGCTGTTAAAAGCGCGCGCGCTCGGCCGGCTGTCGGACGAGGACATGGTTGCGCTGCAACGCGCCAATTTGATCGATCCTGCTTCGCCCAATCCTTCCGTCGAGACTTTGCTGCACGCCTTCTTGCCACATAAATTTGTCGATCATACCCATTCGACCGCGATCCTTTCGATCGTCGATCAGGAGGACAGTGAAGCGCTCTGCAAGAAGATATTCGGCGCAAAGCTCGGTTTTGTCCCTTATGTCATGCCCGGCTTCGCTTTGGCCAGAGCCGCAGGCGACGTCTTCGACAAGGATCCTCGGGTCGAAGGCTTGATCCTCGACAAGCACGGAATCTTCACCTTCGGCGAAGACGCCCGGCAGGCCTACGACCGCATGATCGCCTATGTCGCAATGGCCGAGGACTATGTCGCCAAGAACGGCAGGGCCGCGCCAAGGGTGACGGCGCCGGCCGCGCTCTTAGAGCCCGGCGATATCGCGCCGATTCTTCGCGGCGCCATCGCCTTTGACCGCGGCGAGGGACGTTACGACCGTTTCGTCGTCGATTTTCGCAGCTCAGACAAAATCAGAGACTTTCTTTCTTATCGCGACCTGGAACGGCTCGCGCGGAGCGGCGTCAGCACGCCGGACCTCGTCATTCGCATCAAGAACGCGCCGCTGACGCTGGCGCCGCCGGTCGCCGGAGACGTCGCGGCTTACGCAAAGAATGTACGAGAACGCGTCGGCGCCTTTGTCGCGCATTATAAGGGCTATTTTGCGAAGAACGACGCGCGCGACGAGGTCAAGCGCGTCATGCTCGATCCGATGCCGCGGCTTGCGCTGGTCCCCGGACTCGGCCTCTTCGGCTTCGGACGTACCCTCAAGGACGCAAAAATCGCCTGCGACGTCGGCGAAGTCTGGATCGAAGCGGTGACGGGCGCCGAAGCGATCGGCCGCTTTCATCCGCTCGGCATGGGCGACCTTTTCGATATCGAATATTGGTCGCTCGAGCAGGCCAAGCTCGCCGGCGCCAAGCCAAAGCCGTTGACCGGTCAAGTTGCGCTGATCACCGGCGGCGCCGGCGCGATCGGCGCTGCGACTGCGAAGCTTTTCGCAGCCAATGCGGCCCACGTCGTCGTCGCCGATCTTGACGGGGACAAGGCCGCGATGATCGCCAAAGCGTTGGGCAATGGCTCGATCGGCGTCGCCTGCGACGTCACCGATCCCGCTTCCGTGCGCGCCGCCTTCGATGCGGCGGTCGCGCATTTTGGCGGCGTCGACATCGTCGTCTCCAACGCCGGCGCCGCTCTCGAAGGCGAGATCGGGGAGATCGACGAAGCCGCCTTGCGCAGGAGTTTCGAGATCAATTTCTTCGCGCACCAGAGCGTCGCGCAAAATGCGGTTCGGCTCTTCAAACTGCAAAGGACCGGCGGCGCATTGCTGTTCAACACGTCGAAGCAGGCGGTCAATCCCGGCGCCAATTTCGGCGCCTATGGCTTGCCGAAGGCCGCGACCTTGTTCCTCAGCCGCCAATATGCGCTGGAATATGGCAAGATCGGCGTGCGCTCCAACGCGGTCAACGCCGACCGCATCCGCTCGGGGATTTTGACCGACCAGATGATCGCCAGCCGCTCGGCCGCGCGCGGCGTCTCCGAGAAGGACTATATGTCGGGCAATCTGCTTGGCCTCGAAGTCACCGCAGAGCATGTCGCAGAGGCGTTCTTGCACCATGCGCTGGCGGAGAGAACAACGGGCGATGTGACAACGGTGGACGGCGGGAATATCGCCGCCGCGCTGAGGTGAAGGGGCGGCGCGCCAGAGCCTAACCTTGCGAGGCGCAGAGCGGCCGCGCTTCCCTGCGGCGCCCGTCTGCTCCTTCAATAACCGTCTTGGACGCAGCGATAGCCTGAAGGCGTCGGCGCGGGTACGGAATGAAAGCCGTCCGGGCAATCCCGGTTCGGATTGCGGACGATGTCGCAGCTCCCGTTCGGCGCGCGATAGTAATTGTGGCCGCAGCCCTGGGCCGCCATCTGCACGCCCGAAAACGCGCCGGGCTTTGGAGAGGGCGACGTATCGCCTTGCGCCGCAGCAACAGCGAGCAAGACAATCGAGGCGGCGGGAGCGCTGTTCCTAAACCCGTGCGATTGCATTTCTCCGTCCTTCTTCTTTTTGCGCCTCTTGCGGCGATCGCCGCAGGGCGCGCGGCCAAGCCCGATGGAAAGATGACGAACGCGCGTCGTCTGCGTTTTATTTCGGGCATTGATCGCTTCTCGCCCGCTGTCGAGGCTCATTAGGTATCGGATCTTGCGATCACGGGAGATCACTTCTTCTTGTCCGCCAGATACTCGCGTAGTCCGTTTTCGCCGCGCGGCGTCGTCCAGCGATGGTTCCAGGCGAAGGCGGGGCGCAGCAACGGCGCAAACAAGCGCAAAATCGGGCGCAGCACCGTGACCTCCCAAACGATGTCGACATGCACGCCGTTCTCCCGCGGAGTCAGCGGCGCGCTCCAAAGCCCGTCGAAATCGCCGACCGTCCTGACGACGACTTTTCGCGCCGGCTCGAGCGTCACCGGCTCGAGGATAAAATTCAATTCATAAGGGAGAAAACCGCGTGCGCGCACGCGCAATCGATCGCCGACCTTCGGCTCGTCGCCGCCCGTCAGCTTCTCGGCGTCGAGATAGACGCCTTTCCACCATAACGGCAGCAATTCGCCGTGGGACAATACTTCATAGACCTCATCGACGCTCGCATTGGGAATCTCCCAGCTCTCGTCAAACCGAAACACATTTGACGGCATTGCGCCCCCCGACTTGCTGTCACCCCTTTTCTATCATGATTGAGGGATTCTCGCCCCTCTCGCCGACGTCCTGAACGGCGCCTTCGCCTGCAGCGCGATAGTATCTGATATGGGTACGCCCTTGCCCATCCTGATCGGGCTTGTCGCGGCCATCAAACGGTGCGCGCTGGCGTCATCAAGAGGCCGGCGCGTTTCGCCCGAAACGGGGCGCGACCAGGTCGGCAAATGGGCGACCATGCCGCGCGCAATCCCTCACGACATCATCGCTATCGATCACTGTCGCGAACGCCCGCCGACGCGCCCGACGCGCAGCGGTTCGAAAAAGGGAAGTGAGAGCCCGTCTCGGAACGCCGCGAGCGAAGGCGCGATCCAGGCCGCCGCCGGCGGCTAGCGCATCGGATTCGCAATTTGAATCGCAGAGGCTCTCTGGAAACAAACGCCAACGCCACGGGCCGCCATTATTTGGAACAGTGACCGGAACGCGCCGACCGCGCGCATTGCGCGCCGCCGAAGGCGGCTAAAGCCCTTGACAGACGTTTCGGTCGGCGCACAGGAGCCCCTGTTCCAAATAATGGCGGCTTGCGGCCTCCCGCCGCCCGCTAGGTGAGTTCATTTGGGGGTCCGATGCTCTAGTTTGCGTAACGTCCTATTGGGGTCGAAGAGCTTTGGTCAGCATCGTAATACCTGGCAAAAGCGTTTCCGTTGTCTCAATTTTGAATCCTGCGTCGCGCAAGACGCGTTCAACATAGTCCGGCGTGAGGCAAACGGCG
>DASZFX010000413.1:0-1802 GCA_035939375.1 Roseiarcus sp. | reverse complement strand
CGACCACGACCGCCGCCACAAACTCGCTGCCCGCACGCAGGCCCATCCCCATCGCGGAGCCGGACCCGTTCGAGGATCGATCTCCCGCGCCGGCCTCGCGCCGCGGCTGCGACGTTTTGCGCTGCGCCTCGAGCGCGCCTGAGAGCTTCTCAAGCCTCGCCCTTAAGACCCGATCTTCCTCCTCGTCGCCTTCGCGTTCCGCCATCGCGCCTCCGCCGCCCTAAAGCGACCGGCGCCGATCGATCCGGCTCTACGTCAAAAGAGGCGAGCAGCGGACGAACGGCTCAAAAAGCCGTGAAGTGAAATCGGATTGAAGTCAACCGCCCCTGCAAGCCGCGCGCAACATATTGACGGCCCCGCAGCGTGTCAAGAATTCAGAAATTCCCCTCAACCATTTGATACATCAAACGAAATCGTGAGCACGCGGGCGTTGCAAGCCCCGGCCTGCGCCGGAGCGTCAGGCGGCCGCAACCAAACCTTTTACGGCTTGACCCTCGATCGTCAGTCGGGCAAGGGGACGCCTGATTTCGGGACTTTTCGATGCCGCCCCACGCGTCGCCAAGCGGATTTGCCCATGGCGTCATGCGCGCAAGGCCGCTCCGCATGATCCTGGCGCGGCCGCGTTTCTATATTTGCGTGGTCGCGGCGGCCCTCGGCTATTTCGTGACGCCGATCGATTGGCGCAACGCGACGCGGCTGCTGGCGGCGTGGAATCTCGGCGCCGTCCTCTTCATCGCGCTTGTACTGACGATGACGGCGCGCGCCAACTCCAAGACGATGCGCCGGCGGGCGGCGATCGAAGACGAAAGCCGTTGGGTGCTGCTGGCCTTCGGCGTATTGGCCGCGGCGGCGGCGCTGGGCGCGATCGTCGCCGAACTCGGCGCGGTCAAGGACATGGCGGGGCTGAGCAAGGCCTTGCACATCGCCCTGACGATCGTGACGATCCTTAGCGGCTGGACGTTCATACATCTGCTCTTCGCGCTTCACTACGCGCATGAATATTACGCGCCGACGCGCGACCCCGACGATCCGCCGGAAGCAGCACGCACGGGTTTGCGCTTTCCCTGCGACGGCCCGCCGACCTATGGCGACTTTTTGTACTATTCCTTCGTGATCGGCTGCGCCTGCGCCACCGCCGACGTCGAGACGATCTCCAAGGTCATGCGCCGCACGACGCTGCTGCACGGCGTTGTCTCCTTCTTCTTCAACACGGTAATCCTTGCGCTGACCATCAATATCGCGGCGGGCTATGTCTAGCGGCGCAGCGGCGTATCGCGCCTGCGCGAAAGGAGCTGGCTTTGACAACGGGAAATGCAATGCCGGAAGAGAAGAAAAATCACCGCGTCGAAGCCGCGCTGCCGCGCGGCTTCATCGACCGCGCCGCGGCGGATATCGTCGCGACCGAAGCGATGATGGCGAAAATCCGCACCGTCTATCAGCTTTACGGCTTCGAGCCCGTCGAGACGCCCTTCATCGAATATACCGAGGCGCTCGGCAAATTCCTGCCCGATCTCGACCGGCCGAACGAGGGCGTCTTCTCCTTCAAGGATGACGACGAGCAATGGTTGTCGCTGCGCTATGATCTCACGGCGCCGCTCGCCCGCTATGTCGCGGAAAACTACGAGCGGTTGGCCAAGCCTTACCGCTCGTACCGCGCCGGTTGGGTATTTCGCAACGAAAAGCCGGGGCCGGGACGCTTCCGTCAGTTCATGCAATTCGACGCCGACACGGTCGGCGCGGCTTCGCCCGCCGCCGACGCCGAGATTTGCATGATGGCGGCCGATTGCCTGGAGGCGCTGGGG
>DASZFX010000412.1:0-26041 GCA_035939375.1 Roseiarcus sp. | reverse complement strand
CTTCTATATCTGGTAGCACTTTTGTCAAGGTTATAATCCTGAAATTTGTGATTATGATTAAATCATTCAAGAGTTTCCTCGCTAACGAATCCGGCGCAACCGCCATCGAATACGGCCTCATCGCCTCGCTTATCGCCCTTGTGATCATCAGCGCCGTCTCGGTTGTCGGCAATAATTTGAAAAACACGTTCAACGAAGTCGCCGGCAACCTGCACTGATCGCCCTAGCGGTCCGAACCCGACGCGCCGACGAGCCTTCCTCGCCGGCGCGTTTTCGTTTTGCGCAGCGCCGCCCGCTTCGGGCGAACGCGACGGCCGTGAACGGGTTGTTAACCTGGGCTCAACCGCTCGCCGCTAAGGTCCCTGTCGCCCGGCGGCCGGGCGATGGGCGGGCCATGGTCACGAATCTCCTTATTCTCTTCACCCTCGTCCTGTTTCCGGCGCTGATGACGTTTTCGGCGTCGTCCGACCTCTTTTCGATGAAAATCTCCAATCGCGTCAGCATCGCGCTGGCCCTGCTCTATCCCATGCTGGCCTTGGGGCTCGGCGTGCCTTTCGTCACCATCGCGACCAATCTCGGTTGCGGCCTTGCCGTTTTGGTCCTCACCTTCGCCATGTTCGCGCGCGGTTGGATCGGCGGCGGCGACGCCAAGCTGGCGGCGGCGACAGCGCCATGGCTCGGCTGGGCTCTCATGCTCGACTACGGTCTCCTTACCTCGGTCGTCGGCGGGGCGCTGACGCTAGCGCTCGTGTTGAGCCGACGGGCGCCGCTGCCGTCTTGGGCGGCGCGCCTGGAGTGGGTCGCGCGCCTGCACCACCCCGAGAATGGCGTTCCCTATGGCATCGCCCTCGCGGCCGCCGGTCTGGCGCTCTATCCGAGCAGCCAAATCTGGCGCGCGGCGACGGGCCTTTGAGCGTGGCGGGGTTCCGGCGGCGTTCGCCCCGAGACGATTAGATACGTCTGGTTAACCCTAATTTGACGATTGGCTGTTCATATCGGGTTGCAGAGGCGTGCGGGAGCGCAATGGGGTTTCGGCGTCATGAACAGAGTTCAAATAGCGGTCCTCGGCGTCACAGTCCTCGCTTTCGGCGGGGCCTATGTGCTGTTCGCTGCGAGCGGTTCGCCCGCTCCGCAAGTCGTCAAGATCGCCCAGAAAGTCGACACCGACGACGTTTTGATCGCAGCGCATGACGTCCAAATGGGCACCAAGCTGACCGAGGCCGACTACAAATGGCAGGAATGGCCCAAGGCCGCCCTGTCGTCGTCGATGATCAAGAAATCCGACGGCCCGACCGCGGCGGACGACATCAAGGACGGCGTGACGCGCAGCGCCTTTATGGAGGGCGAGCCGATTCGGCGCGAGAAAGTCGTCAAGGGCGCCAATTCCGGGTTCCTGTCGGCGATCCTGCCGAGCGGCATGCGCGCCGTGGCGATCAACATCGATCAGCAAGGCGGCACCACGGCCGGCGGCTTCATCCTGCCCAATGACCGCGTCGACGTGATTCAGATTTTCCGCGACGACGACGCTACCAAAGCGCGCGGCGTCGAGGTCTTCGTCCCGCGCACCATTCTCACCAATGTTCGCGTTCTGGCGATTGGTCAAAATGTCCAAGAGAAGAACGGCGAACGGGTGGTCGTCGGCGCAAATGCGACGTTGGAGCTCGATCCCGCCCAGGCCGAAGAGATCATCCTCGCCCAGCGCGCTGGAAATCTGCACTTGTCGCTTCGCAGCTTGTTGGACTCCTCAGGCAGGGCCAATCTCAACGTTGAGTACAACGCCGATAACGGCGGTTTGACCATCGTTCGTTTTGGCTCGGCGCAACAGGCGGCGCGATGAGGAGCCAAGCGCCACTCACCCTCGATCGAATTGGGGCTTCACTGATGGACCGTCGCGCGATCAAAGGCCACGCCCTTCTCTGGATTGGCGCCGCGGCGGTTCTGTTTGCGGCGGCGCCGCATGCGATCGCGCCCGCTGCGAGCGCCGAGCTCACGGCGGCGCAAGGGGGGTCGCATTCGCCGATCGCCCGCCGCTTGCAGATGGGCGTCGGAAAATCGGTCATCGTCGATCTGCCGGAGGACGCGGGCGAAATATTCGTCGGCGATCCCCATGTCGCCAATGCGATCGTACGTTCGGCGCGCCGACTCTATATCGACGCCATAGCCAACGGCCAGACCACGATTTTCGCGATGGACCGTCAGGGGCGCCAGATTGCGGTCATCGAAATTTCCATCGGTCGCGACGTCGGCGAATTGCAGGAGCTTCTGCGCGCCGCTCTGCCCGGCAACGACATCAGCGTCAAGACCGTCGCCGATACGATCATCCTGATGGGCTCGGTCGCTTCCGCCGGCGATGCACAGAAAGCGCTCGACATCGCCAGCGGCTTCGTCGGCACCTCGGTGCTGGGCGGCGCGCCGGGTGTTGGCGGCGGCGCGGCCGGCTCAACCCAGATCAGCATCAGCTCCGCCGGCACGCCTTTGACGGGCAAGGTGATCAACTCGCTGACCATTCGCGGGCTCGATCAAGTCTCGCTGCGCGTGACCGTCACCGAGGTTCGACGCGACATCGTCAAGCAACTCGGCGTCAACCTCCAGGGCGCGGGCCTGGGGCAGAACGGCGCGAGCTCCTTCCAGCTCAGCAATCCTTTCGCGATCAACGGCGCGCTCACGGCCTCGGAGGCGGTGCTCGGCTGGATGAAGGGCGGCAGCAGCCTTTCGGCGACGCTGCAGGCCTTCGAACGTCAAGGCGTGGCGCGCACGCTTGCCGAGCCGACCGTGACCGCAATCTCGGGCGAGAGCGCCAAGTTCCTGGCCGGCGGCGAAGTGCCGGTGCCGGCGGGCGAGAGCTGTCAGGCCGGCATCTGCTCGCTGACCTACTCTTATCAGCCCTACGGCGTCAGCTTGAACTTCACGCCGGTCATTCTCTCGCCGGGCCGAATTCAGCTTCGCATCGCCACCGAAGTCACCGATATCGACAACGAAAAACAGCTGACGATCGCCGGAACGTCGATTCCGGCTTTCCGCACCCGAAAGAACGAAACGACGGTCGAACTGCCGTCCGGCGGATCGATCGCTTCGGCGGGCTTATTGTCGACGCAGACCCAGCAAGCCATCAACGGCGTGCCCGGTCTGATGAACCTGCCCATCCTCGGCGCGTTGTTTCGTTCTCGCGATTATTTGCGCGAGGAGACGGAACTGCTGATCATCGTCACGCCGTACATCGTCCATGCGGTCGATCCCGCTCAGGTCGTCAAGCCCGACGCCAATTTCGTCGATGCGACGGATCCGCAGACATGGCTGCTCGGACGCGTCAACAGGCTCTATTCCAGCGCCGGCCCGACGCAGGCCTTGCAGAACTACTCCGGCAAGGTCGGCTTCATCAATGAATAGTCCACCCCGACCGCTGCGCGGCGCTTCATCGAAAGAGAATCGCATGTCCCCGACCCGCCTCGCAATACAAGCGCCGAAGTCGTGCGGACTTCTGGCCTTGAGCCTCGTCGCAGCCCTGACCCTCGGCGGTTGCATGGGCGACGACGTCACCGCCTCGACAGGCGCGCTCGACGACTATCATACCCGCCATCCGATCTTGTTGACCGATGCGCCGACGACGCTCGACGTATTCCCGGTCGGCGTGGGCGGGCTTGACGCGACGACGATTGCGGACGTGCGCGCCTTCGCCGCCCGTTACGCGCAATACGGCGTCAGCCGCATCGTCATCGTCGCGCCGGCCGGCGGCGGCCCGAGAATTCACGCCGGCGTCGAGGCGGTCCGCCGCACGCTCGCCTCGGCGGGCTTGAGCGGAAGAATTGGTCTCGGCGTCTATCCGGTCGCAGATCGACTCCTCGCTGCGCCGATCAAGCTGAGCTTCATCGGGCTCAAGGCCGAAGTGCCCTCGCCCTGCGGCCAGTGGCCGACCGACCTCGCCTCGGGCTCTTCGACGATCGGCTGGCAGAATCAGACCTACTGGAATTACGGCTGCGCCACGCAATCCATGATGGCCGCGCAGGTCGCGGACCCCCGCGACTTCGTGCGCGCGAGCGCCAGCGGGCCGGGCGACGTCCAAATGAGCCTAAGGGCCATCAACAACGTACGTCAGGGCGCCGATCCCGGCACGGATTGGAAAATTCAGAATTCCAATATCGGGCAAATCGGGGGGCAATAGACGATGCAATCGGACCTCAACGCCCCGGCCGCCGCCGCGTCGGAAACGGCCAATCCGCCGCAAATCAATCCGGTGCCGCGCGTTTCAATTCAGGCCTTCTGCGAGACGCAGGAGGTCGCCGCGATCATTCAGGCGGCGGTGAACGACCGGCGCATGAACAAGGCGCATGTAAAGCTGCACATGGGCGGCGCGGCGGCGGCGGTCGAAGCTTATCGCAGCGCGCCGACGCCCAATGTCGTCGTTCTGGAGGCCACCCACGATCGCAACGCTTTGGCCGCCAATCTCGACGAACTGGCCGAATTCTGCGACGCCGGCACGAAAGTGATCGTTTGCGGCAAGGTCAACGACATCGTTCTCTACCGGCATCTCATTTTGAAGGGCGTCAGCGAATATCTCGTTGCGCCCTTTTCGATCCTCGATTTCGTCCAAGCCGTTTCAAACCTCTACAATACGCCAGGCTCCAGCCCTGTCGGTCGCGTGATCGCGGTGATCGGCGCCAAAGGCGGCGTCGGGGCTTCGACGATCGCGCATAATGTCGCCTGGTCGATCGCCGGCGCCCTCGAAACCTCGACGGTCATCGCCGACATGGACCTCGGCTTCGGCACCGCCGGCCTCGATTACAATCAGGACCCGCCGCAAGGCATGGCGGAGGCCGTCTTCGCGCCCGATCGCGTCGACGCCAACCTCGTCGACCGTCTGCTCTCCAAATGCAGCGACAATCTGAGCCTCTTGGCGGCGCCGGCGACGCTCGATCGTTCTTACGATCTCGCGGAGACCGCTTTCGACGCCGTCATAGACATCCTGCGGGCCTCCACCCCTTGCGTGGTTCTGGACCTGCCGCATGTCTGGAACGCCTGGACGAAACGTACGCTGATCGGGGCCGATGAAGTCATCATCGTCGCCGGCCCGGATTTGGCCAGTTTAAGAAACGCCAAGAATCTTCTCGACAGTCTTCGCAACGCCAGGCCCAATGATCGAAAGCCGAAGCTGATCCTCAATGGAGTCGGCGTGGTGAAGAGGCCGGAGATCGCCGTTGCCGACTTCACGAAAACGGTCGAGCTCGAACCGGCCGCGGTGATCCCCTTCGACGCCAAGCTTTTCGGCGCCGCCGCCAACAACGGCCAGATGATCGCCGAGATCGAAGCCAAGGGGAAAACCGCCGAGACATTCGCCGACCTTGCTCGCGCGGTGACCGGAAAGGTCGAGTTGAAGAAGGTCAAGCGTGGGCTCTTCCGTCCTCTGATTTCGGCGCTCGGGCGCAAGAAGGCGCGAGCGGCGGCTTGACGGAGAGCGAACGGGTCGCGGGTTCGGCATCGAGGAACGGCGCCGCGAAGGGGTAGAGCGGGATGTTTGGTAAGCGCGCCAATACAACAGCCGTCAGCGTAGCGCCGCCCAGCGCGCCTGCGCGTCCGCTGGAATCGGCTCCGCCGATTCCGGAGAGCGCTTCCCGCGCGCCGGAGGCGCCGGCGCGCGTCGCCGCTGAGACTCGCCGGTCGGACAGCTACTACCAGACCAAGAGTATGATTTTCGGGGCGCTGATCGAGGCGATCGATCTGTCCGCCCTCGCCAAGCTCGATCCGGAGAACGCCCGCGAGGAAATTCGCGACATCGTCCATGAAATCGTCACGATCAAGAACATCGTACTTTCGATCTCCGAGCAGGAGGACTTGCTCGAGGACATTTGCAACGACGTCCTCGGCTATGGCCCGCTCGAGCCCTTGCTCGCTCGCGACGACATCGCCGACATCATGGTCAACGGGCCGAACAAGTGCTTCATCGAAGTCGGCGGCAAGATTCAACTGACCAACGTTCGTTTCCGCGACAGCGCGCAACTGATGAACATCTGCCAGCGCATCGTCAGCCAGGTTGGCCGGCGCGTCGATGAGGCCTCGCCCATCTGCGACGCGCGTCTTGCGGACGGCTCGCGCGTCAACGTGATCGCCCCGCCGCTCTCCATCGACGGCGCCGCGCTGACGATCCGAAAATTCAAGAAAGACAAGCTGACCCTCGACCAGTTGACCCGCTTTGGCTCGATCTCGCCGGCCGGCGCGGAGATCCTCAAGATCATCGGGCGGGTGCGCTGCAACGTGATCATTTCCGGCGGCACCGGCTCGGGCAAGACGACGCTGCTCAATTGCATGACGAACTACATCGACGGGGACGAGCGGGTCATCACCTGCGAAGACGCGGCCGAGCTTCAGCTCCAACAGCCGCATGTCGTGCGCCTGGAGACCCGGCCGCCCAATCTCGAAGGCGCCGGCCAGATCACGATGCGCGATCTCGTCAAGAACTGCTTGCGCATGCGGCCTGAGCGCATCATCGTCGGCGAGGTGCGCGGACCCGAAGCCTTCGACCTGTTGCAGGCGATGAATACTGGCCACGACGGTTCGATGGGCACGCTGCACGCCAACTCGCCACGCGAGGCGATGAGCCGTATCGAATCGATGATCACCATGGGCGGTTATGCGCTGCCGTCGCGCACGATCCGCGAAATGATGGTCTCGTCGATCGACGTCATCGTACAAGCCGCGCGCTTGCGCGACGGCTCGCGTCGGATCACCCACATCACCGAAGTGATGGGCATGGAAGGCGACGTCGTCATCACGCAGGACTTGTTCGTCTACGAACTGATGGGCGAGGACGCGCAGGGCAAGCTGAAGGGCCGTCATCGCTCGACGGGCATCGGTCGGCCGCGCTTCTGGGAGCGGGCGCGCTACTTCGGCGAAGAGGCGCGTCTGGCGGCGGCGCTCGATGCGTCCGAGGTGAAGGCCGCCGGATGAGGCGTCGAACGAAGGAGCTTATTTCGTGACGTCCAATCCGCTACTGCTAGCCGGCTGTATCGCCGTCGCCCTTGGCGGCGTCGCCTTCGTCCTCGTTTCCGGGGATTCGCGCGCCAAGAAGCGCCAGGAGGCTTTGGCCAGGGGCGCCGTCAAGGCGCGCGACGTCGCCGCCGACAAAGGCGCGCGCCGCAAGCAGGTCTCCGACAGCCTTAAAGAGCTCGAGCAACGAACGGGCCGGAAAAAGCTGACGTTGCAGGCAAAGATTCAACAGGCTGGCCTCGCCCTCACGCCGCAACAATTCTTCATCGCGGCCGGCGCCGGCGCCGTCGGCGTGGCGATCGTCGTCTATCTTTTGACGCACAGTCTGCTCATCGCCGGGCCGTCGGCGATCATCGGCGGCTTGGGCCTGCCGAATTTCATCCTCAGCTTCCTCCGCAAGCGCCGCATCGCCAAATTCGTCTCCGAATTTCCCAACGCCATCGACATCATCGTGCGCGGCGTCAGGGCGGGACTGCCGATCGGCGATTGCTTGCGGGTCGTGGCGAGCGAGTCCGCCGAACCGGTGCGCGGCGAATTTCGTCAGATCGTCGAAGCCCAAACGCTGGGTCTGTCGATCGCCGAAGCCGTTGACCGCATCGCTGAGCGGGTGCCGGTCACGGAGGCCAATTTCTTTGCGATCGTGATCGCCATCCAGGCCAAGGCCGGCGGCAATCTGTCTGAGGCGCTGAGCAATCTTTCGCGCGTGCTTCGCGATCGCAAGAAGATGAAGGGCAAGATTTCGGCGATGTCCATGGAGGCCAAGGCTTCGGCGGCGATCATCGGCGCCATTCCCTTCGTCGTCACCTTGCTTCTCTATTTTTCGAGCCCCAATTACGTGTCGTTGCTGTGGACGACGACGCACGGGCGCATCATCGCCGGCATCGGGCTCGCCTGGATGGCCGTCGGCACGGCGATGATGAAGAAAATGATCAGTTTCGACTTTTAGGCGGTCAGAAAGCGATGTTGGATCTCGTTATCGAGAAATTGAGCGATCCGCGCTTCCTCGCCGGCTTGCTGGTGGCGATCGGCTGCGCCGCCAGCGTCTTGACGCTGGCCATGCCGCTGCTGCACACCGACAATCTCGGCCGTCGCATGAAGGCGGTCGGCAGCGAACGCGAACGCATCCGCCAGCGCGAACGCGAGCGCTTGGTCGCCGGACAGCAAAAGACGAGCCTTCGCTATGAACCCAAGCGCCTGTTCAAACAGGTCGTCGAACAGTTCAATTTGTCGTCCTGGCTCGGCACCGACCGCGCCAAGCATCAATTGGCGATGGCCGGCTTTCGCGGCGTCGGCGCGGAATATACCTTCCTCTTCTTCCGCCTGGTGACGCCGATCCTGTTCTTCGTCGTCAGCCTGGTCTATTTGTTCTTCGTGCTTCATTGGGACAAGCCGCCCATCATGAAGGTGGCCGTCGCCATCGGCGCCGCTTATATCGGCATGAAGGGCCCGGAGATTTTCCTCTCCAACACGATCGCCAAGCGCAAGAAATCGATGGAGCGCGCTTATCCGAACGCGCTCGACTTGATGTTGATCTGCGCGGAATCGGGCATGTCGATCGAAATGGCGGTCCGTAAAGTCGCCCAGGAGATCGGAACCGAATCCATCCCGATGGCGGAAGAACTCACGCTGCTTGCCGCGGAAATGTCCTATCTCGCCGACCGGCGCACGGCCTATGAGAACTTCGGCTTGCGCACCGGGCTCGAATCGATCCGTGCGCTTGTCACCGTGCTCGTGCAGTCTGAACGCTATGGCACGCCTCTCGGCACGGCCTTGCGCGTCCTCGCGCAAGAAAGCCGCGATCAGCGCATGACGGCGGCGGAGAAGAAAGCCGCCGCGTTGCCGCCACAATTGACCGTGCCGATGGTGCTTTTCTTCCTGCCCGGCCTCTTCGTGGCCATCATGACGCCGGCGATTATCCAGATTAATCACTGGACCTGAGCTGGGCGGAAATCGCTCGAAGCTTACGAATCGACAATTGGCGCGCGGCAAAGCACATTGCCAAGCCATGATTCGCCCCTCGTTTCGAGACCGTGAGGCCCCCTTCAACCAAAGCGCGTCCGACCCGGCCGACGCGCCGGGCGGCGGCAGAGGCGCCGCTCCGCAAGGCATTTCAGCGCGGGCGCGAGCCG
This sequence comes from Roseiarcus sp., assembly GCA_035939375.1. Taxonomy (GTDB): domain Bacteria; phylum Pseudomonadota; class Alphaproteobacteria; order Rhizobiales; family Beijerinckiaceae; genus Roseiarcus. The sequence goes on along the minus strand of DASZFX010000412.1, from coordinate 16,934 downwards.
GCCTGACGCCACGCTATCTGGAAGGCCTCAACGACGCGCAACGCGAGGCCGTGGAGGCGCTCGACGGCCCCGTTTTGGTGCTCGCCGGCGCCGGCGTCGGCAAGACGCGCGTTCTCACCGCCCGCATCGCGCACCTCATCGCGAGCGGGCGGGCGCGCCCGCACGAAATCCTCGCCGTCACCTTCACCAACAAGGCGGCGCGCGAGATGCGCGAACGCATCGGCGATCTCACCGGCGTCGTCGAAGGCATGCCATGGATGGGCACGTTCCATTCGATCGGCGCGAAAATCCTGCGCCGTCACGCCGAACTCGTCGGCTTGCAGCCGAGCTTCACCATCCTCGACGCCGACGATCAGGTGCGCTTGCTCAAGCAGATCCTCCAGGCCGAGAACATCGACGACAAACGCTGGCCGGCGCGCGCGCTGGCGAGCATGATCGACGCCTGGAAGAACCGCGGCCTCGACCCTGGCCACGTTCCTGCCGGCGAATCGGCCAATTTCGCCAATGGTCGCGGCGCTGCGCTCTACGGCGCCTATCAGGCCCGGTTGAAAATCCTCAACGCCGCCGATTTCGGCGATCTGCTGCTCGAGGGCCTGCGGCTGTTTCGCGAACACGCGGAAATTCTGACGCAATATCAGGACCGTTTCCGTTACATCCTGGTCGACGAATATCAGGATACCAATGTCGTCCAATATCTCTGGCTTCGTCTCTTGGCCCAGGCGCGCCGCAATCTCTGCTGCGTCGGCGACGACGATCAGTCGATCTATGGCTGGCGCGGCGCCGACGTCGACAACATCCTGCGCTTCGAGAAGGATTTTCCCGGCGCCAGGGTGATCCGGCTCGAACGCAACTATCGCTCGACCGGACATATTCTCGCGGTCGCGGCGCACCTCATCGCGCACAACAAGGGTCGTCTCGGCAAGACGCTGTTCACCAACGCCGAGGACGGCGACAAGCCGACCGTCGCCTGCCTGGAAGACAGTCAGGAAGAGGCGCGCGTCATCGGCGACGAAATCGAAGCGCTGCAGCGGCGCGGACAATCACTGGACGACGTCGCGATTCTGGTTCGCGCGTCGTTCCAGATGCGCGAGTTCGAGGAGCGCTTCATCACCCTCGGCCTGCCCTATAAGGTCATCGGCGGCCCGCGCTTCTACGAGCGGCAGGAAATCCGCGACGCGCTCGCCTATCTGCGCTGCGTCGCACAGCCCGACGACGATCTTGCCTTCGAGCGCATCTTCAACACGCCGCGGCGCGGCCTCGGCGAAGCGACGCTGACGCTGCTGCATGAACATGCGCGGCGCGCCGGCGTGTCGCTGATGCGCGCGGCGCGCGTCATGACCGAATCCGAGGAGTTGAAGGCGCGGCCGCGCCAGCTCTTGCGCGATCTCATTCAGTCCTTCGATCGCTGGTCGGCGATGATCGAGACCAAGGCGCACGAAGAGCTCGCCCAGATCGTACTCGAAGAGAGCGGCTATATCGACATGTGGAAGGCGGAGCGCACCGCCGACGCAGCCGGCCGGCTCGAAAACTTGAAAGAACTGACGCGGTCGATGGAGGAGTTCCCATCGCTCGCGTCTTTCCTGGAACATGTTTCCCTTGTCCTCGACGCTGAAAGCGACGAGGCGGGCGAGCGCGTCTCGATCATGACTCTCCATGCCGCCAAAGGACTCGAGTTCGACGTCGTCTTTCTTCCCGGATGGGAGGAGGGACTCTTTCCGCACCAGCGTTCGCTCGACGAGAACGGCCGCGCCGGCCTCGAAGAAGAACGCCGGCTCGCCTATGTCGGCCTCACCCGGGCGCGTCGGCAGGTGAAAATCTATTTTGCCGCCAATCGGCGGATTCGCGGCCTTTGGCAGACGACCCAAGCCTCGCGTTTCATCGACGAATTGCCGGCCGACCATGTCGAGGTCATCGAGCCGAGCGGCGCCGGGCATCGCGGTTATCCCATCTCGCGTTTCGATCGCGTCGAGGCGTTTTCGACGCAATACGAGACGCCGGGGTGGCGGCGCGCGCGGGCTCGCGCCAACGCGCCGGGCGGAGCCGCCGCGGCGCGCGGCCCGACGACGATCGAAGGGCGGCTCATCGCCCAATCGACGGTCGAATCGCGCTTCGTCAAGGGCGCGCGGGTCTTTCACATCAAATTCGGCGCCGGTTCGGTCGCCGCCGTGGACGGCGCCAAGCTGAGCGTGGATTTCGACAAAGCCGGCCGCAAAATGGTGCTGGACAGTTTCGTTCAACGCGTCGACTAAAACGCGACGCCCGCCGACGGCGGCCTTTGGCGCGCCGGCGGCGGCCAAAGGCGGATTGATGTTTCGCAGTTTTCTTTCTGTCGGCGGCTTCACGCTCCTGTCGCGCCTGACTGGATTTGTTCGCGATCTTGCGCTTGGCGCGCTGCTCGGCGCCGGACCTGTCGCCGACGCCTTCGTCGTCGCTTTCAGGCTCCCCAACTACTTTCGCGCGATATTCGGCGAAGGCGCCTTCAACACCGCCTACGTTCCCTCCTATGCGCGGGTCCTCGAGACGGAAGGCGAGCGCGAGGCCAAGCATTTCGCCAGCCAGATTTTCACGATTCTCTTCGCCTCGCAGATCGTCCTTCTCGTTCTCGCCTTCGCCTTCACGCCGAACCTCGTCCATCTGATCGCGCCGGGCTTTGAGGCCGACCCGGAAAAATTCGCGCTCGCCGTGCGCATGACGCGGATCACCTTTCCCTATCTTTTCTTCATTACGCTGGCGACCTTGCATTCGGGAACGCTCAACGCGCACGGCCGTTTTGCCGCCGCCGCCTTTGCGCCGGTCCTGCTCAATCTGACGATGATCGCCTTTCTCGCCGTCGCATTTCGGTTTCCCAACGCCGGCGAAGCAGCGAGTTGGGGCGTCGTCGTCTCGGGCGCCTTGCAACTCGCGCTTCTGATGCTGGCGGCGCGCCGACGCGGCCTCTTGGAGCGCTTCGCCTGGCCGCGCCTTAGCGCCGACCTTCGGCAATTCTTCGGCGCGCTGGCCCCGGCGATCATCGGCTCGGCCGGCGTGCAGATCGCAATTCTCGCCGACTCGATCATCGCGTCGCTGCTGCCGACTGGCGCGGTGTCTTCGATCTACTATGCCGAGCGCCTCTATCAATTGCCTATCGGCGTCGTCGGCATCGCCGCCGGCACGGTGCTGCTGCCGCAGATGAGCCGGCGCCTGGCGAGCCGCGACGAGGCGGGGGCCGCGCGGGCGCAGAATCGGACGATGGCGCTGACGCTTGCCCTGTCGGCCCCTTTCTTCGTCGCCTTCGTACTGATCCCGGAACAGATCATGCGCGGCGCCTTCCTGCGCGGCGCTTTCACCGCCGAGGCGGCGGCGCGGTCGGCGTCGGTGCTCGCCGCCTATGGGATCGGCCTGCTGCCGATCGTGCTGATCCGCTCCGCCGTCGCAAGCTTCCAAGCGCGCGGCGACACGACGACGCCGATGTTCGTCTCGCTTGGCGCGATCGCAGTCAATGTCGCGCTCAAATTCGCCTTGTACCGATCGCTTGGGGCGGCGGGCCTGGCCTTGGCGACGGCGATCGGCGCATGGATCAACCTTGCCGGCCTCACAGCGCTCGCCTTGCGCCGGGGGTCGATGCGCCCCGACGCACATCTTGCCGAAGTCGCCGCGGCGACTTGCTGCGCAAGCGGCCTTCTGGCGCTTGTCCTGTCGCTGGGTCTACCCTCCGCTCAGGTCATCGCCGAAAGCCTGCCGCATTGGCGCGCGGAGGCTTTGCTGGCGGTCCTCGCCGCAGTCGGCGCCGGCGCTTACGCCCTGACGCTCGTCGTCGCGCTCGCCATTCTCGGCTTTGGGTTTGGCGCGGCGCGCCCTCAGTCCTCGTCGTATCCGCCATAGGGTCCGCCCATTATTGGCGGATGAACAACCACGCGGGGCGCATATTCGGCCTGGACGATAATGCCCTGGTCGGTCACGACGACCCATTCACGGCCGCGTTTTTCGAAGCGTTGGACTTTGCCGGCGCCCGGCAACACGTCGCCCGGTTCGATTTCATGCAGGCCCTGTCGGTTGGCCACAAGGGCCGCCCCATTGCGCACCTCGGTCAAGACCCAGCCGCGGATCGGCGCGGTCGGGTGGGGGCGCTCGATCGATCCGGTGACCTCGTTCGAGACGCCGGGGGCAGGCGCGGCGGCCGTCGCATCCCTTGGCGCGGCTGGCGGCGTCGGCGGGGTCGCAGCGACCGTCTGGGGGGCGACTCTCTTCTCGACCTTGTCGAGGCGCGAACCAAGATCGGCCTTTTCGATCTTGTCGATGCGGGAGGCGAAATCGGCCTTCTCGAGCTTCTCGATGCGCGAAGCGAGATCGACGCTGCGCGCTTGGGCGTCCGCGTTGCGCGCGGCCACGTCATGCTCGACGCGCTCGTTGAGCTTGTCGAGGCGGGCCTGCTGTTCACGCTCAAGGCGATCGAGGCGGGCGTTGAGCTGGGCGACAGTCGCGGAAAGATCGCGCGAGGTGGCGAGGCCGCCGCGCGCCTCGCTGACTGCTTTGCGAATCTCGACCGCCTCCTCGCGCGGCTTGGCCGCGTCGATGGCGTCGATGCGGGTCGAAAGGGCGCTCACCGCTTGGGCGAGACCTTGGGATTCGTGCTGCGATTTGGCGACCCGATCAAGACCGGCTCCGGCGGCGGCCACGGCGACAAGCGCCAGGCAAGCCGCGGCGGCGCCCGCTTGGAGGCGCCGGTCGGATGCGAAACGGCCAAGCGCGCCGATCCGAAACGTTCTGGCGGCGCTCGGCGCAACGAACGGAATGAGCGTGGCGCGCGGCGGCTCGATCGTCGGCGCTTCGCGCGTCTGAGAGGTCTTGGCGGCGGCGCTTTCGCTTTCGCCGGCCGTCGCTGCGAGCGCCAGGGACGCGATGCTTGCCTCAGCCGCAGATCCAACGCTGCTCGCCGGCGCTTCGATGGGCCCCATCGTGGCCTCGGTTCCGGGGGCTGCAGCCGCTGACGTCGCAGCGATGAGCGCTTCTCCGGTCGGGGCGGCGGTCGCCGAGACATGGGCGACAGGCGCTTCGATCGTCTCGGCCGCAACGATTGCCGGGGCGTTGCTCTGCGCGCCTGCGGCCGCAATTGGATCCGCCGTCTCCTCGCTGGCGGAGACCGCTGCGACGGTCTCGACAAGCGTCTGGGTCCTCGCCGCCGGCGCCGCTTCCGAGGAGGCCGACGTGTCGATCGAAGGAGAGTCAATCGCGGAGAGGTCTCGAATTTCCTGCATGGAGGCGTCCAAGTGGTTAATCAACTGCTTCAATTGTCGCTAACGGCTATTAAGGAACCGTTGACCGAATGCGGCCGCGATGCGGCGAAGGCGCTGACGCGGCAGGCATTTTCTCATCGGACGCTTGGCCGGCCGAGGCCGCTGGCTTCGCGCAACTGACATGGTAAAGTGCGAAGTCAGCCGCCGGCCGTTAACGCTGCGGCGATCCAGCCTAAGCGCGGGGAACACTTGATGAGGCCGATGAAATTTGGGGTGGGACAGGCGGTCAAACGCGTCGAAGACCCGCGGTTGATCACAGGGCGCGGCAATTACACGTCCGACTATTGGCCTGAAGGGGCGCTGCATGCGGCATTCCTGCGCAGTCCGCACGCTCATGCCCGTTTTTCCTTCGCCGATCTCGAAACGGCGCGCGCCATGCCGGGCGTCAAAGCGATCTATAGGCTCGAAGATTTCTCTCATCTCGGCGGACTTCCCTGTCTCGCGCCCCTGCCGAATTCGGACAAGTCGCAAACGCCCTTGAAGCCGTGTCCGGTCATGGCGGACGGCGAGGCCTTTCACGTCGGCGACATCGTCGCCATGGCGGTGGCGGCGAGCGAGGGCGAAGCGCGCGACGCGACGGAGGCGATCGGCGTCGATTGGGAGCCGCGCGAGGCGGTCATCGACATGACCGCGGCAATCGCGGAAGGCGCGCCGCAGCTCTTCTCGGGCGCCCCGCGCAATACCGCTTACGACACCCATATCGGCGATCGGGAAAAGACCGCGGCGGTTTTCGCCAAGCCCGCAAATGTCGTCAGCCTCAAGGTCGTCAACAATCGCGTCATCGCCAATTTCTTAGAAACGAGAGGCGCGATCGGCGAATACGACGCACGATCCAAGCGCTATATGCTCAACGTCGGCAGCCAGGGCGTGCACGGCTTCCGCGACATGATCGCAAACGAGATCCTGAAAGTGCCGCCAGAGTCGTTGCGTGTGGTCACCAATGACGTCGGCGGCGGCTTTGGCACCAAGAGCATCATGCACCGCGAATATCCGCTCGTTCTCGAAGCGGCGAAACTGCTCGGTCGGCCGGTGCGCTGGGTCGGGGATCGCTCCGAGCATTTCATCGGCGACGCTCAAGGGCGCGACAATGTGACGACCGCCGAGATGGCGCTCGACAAGGACGGCCGCTTCCTCGCCATGCGCGTCGACATTCTCGGCAATCTCGGCGCCTATCTCTCGCAGTTTGGCCCCTATATTCCTTACCTCGGCGCGTCGATGGCGACAGGCGCTTACGATATTCCGGTCATCTACGTACGCGTGCGAGGCGTCTATACCCACACGACGCCGGTCGACGCCTATCGCGGCGCCGGCCGGCCGGAAGCGGCCTATGTACTCGAGAGGCTGGTCGATCTTTGCGCGCGCAAGTTGTCGATCCCGCGCGAAGAAATCCGTGCGCGGAATTTCGTCAAGCCGTCGCAAATGCCCTATCATACCCAGACTGACCGTACCTATGACGTCGGCGATTTCGAGGGCGCAATGCGCGCTTCGCTGGCGAAAGCCGACTACGCCGGATTCGAGAAGCGCGCCGCGGACACCAAGACGCGCGGCAAGCTGCGCGGCATCGGCTTTGCAAGCTATATCGAATGCACCGCATGGAACGACAACGAGGAAGGCTCGGTCCAGCTTGGGCCGGACGGCGACTTCACAGTGCTCATCGGCACGCAATCGAACGGCCAGGGCCACGAAACCGCCTATGCCCAGGTCGTCTCGCAATATCTCGATGTGCCGCTGGAGCGCATCAAGGTGGTGCAAGGCGACACGGATCGCGTCAAGACGGGTTTCGGCACCGGCGGCTCCCGGTCGATACCGATCGGCGCGGTGATGGTCGGCCAGGCGTCGGAAAAGCTCGCCGCCTCGCTCAAAGAACTCGCCGCCGATAAGCTCGAAGCGGCGGCCGGCGACCTCGAGATCGCCGATGGCCGCATCCGCATCGCCGGCACCGATCGCTCGATCACTTATGAAGAGATCGCCAAGCTGCCCAATGCGACGCCGGAAAGGCTGAAGGCGAGCGATTCCTACGCGCCGGCCGACGCCACTTATCCCAACGGCACGCATACGTGCGAGGTCGAGATCGATCCGGAGACCGGCGTCGTGAGCATCGAGCGATACACGGTCGTCGATGATTTCGGTTTCACCCTCAATCCGCTGCTGTTGCAAGGTCAGGTTCATGGCGGCATCGCGCAAGGAATCGGCCAGGCGTTGCACGAACGCGCGGTATTCAGCGAAGAGGGACAATTGCTGACCGCGAGCTTCATGGACTATTGCATGCCGCGCGCCGACGATTTGCCGAATTTCCATTTCGAGACGCGCAACGTCCCTTCGAAGACCAATCCGCTCGGGCTCAAGGGCGCGGGCGAGGCGGGTTCGATCGGCTCGTCGCCGGCGGTGATGAATGCGGTGAGCGACGCATTGTGGCGCGGCTATGGCCCTCATGAGATCGACATGCCGGCGACGCCTTTCGCGATTTTCAAGGCGATCGAAGGCGCAGCCAACACTTGAGGGCGGGGAAGTATTCATCAAAATTGGTGTTCATTTTCACTGAGTTTGTGCTTGCGCCGGCCGACGCCTTGCGGCAACTTTATGTAAAATGGGAGAGCAGACATGAGACGTACGTTGATTGTTTTGACGACGCTGGCGTTGGGGATCACCGCGGTTCTTGCTGATTCCGACGTGATTGCGCAGCGCCGCGAGCTCATGAAGGCCAACGGCAAGGCCACCGCGCCCATCGTCGCCATCATGAAGGGCGGCCCGTTCGATCTCGCCGCCGTGCAGGCGTCGCTGAAGACATTTGCCGAGGCGGGAAAGAAAGGGCCGGCGTTGTTTCCCGACAACAGCAAGACCGGCGACGACACCGCGGCGCTGCCGGCGATTTGGGAGAACAAGAAGGATTTCGAGGACCGCTTCGCCAAATTGGCTGCCGACGCGAATGACGCGCTCAGCACGATCAAGGACGAGGCGACTTTCAAATCAATCATGCCCAATGTGCTGAAGAATTGCGGCGGCTGCCACGAGACCTATCGCGCTAAGAAGAGCTAAGCGGCAAGCTCGAGACGGCGCGGGATGGGCGTCCGCGCCGTCGGGTCGGGGGCTGGACGATGAGGCGTTGGTTGCCGCTGCTTGTGCTCGTCGCTGCGGTCGGTGCGGTCGCGGCATGGTTCATTTCGGCGCCTCGTCCGCTTTATGCGCGTGAGAACTGGCGCGCCTATGAGGACGGCGGCGACGCCGCCCGCGGCCGCGTCATGTTCATGGTGGGGGGATGCGAATCCTGCCATAAGACGCCGGGCCAGGCCGACCCGTTGCGCCTTGGCGGCGGCTATGAGTTGAAGACGCCGTTCGGCTCGTTCTTCCCGCCCAATATTTCGCCCGACGAACATGACGGCATCGGTCAATGGAAGGTCGTGGACCTGGCCAATGCGCTGCTCGCCGGCGTTTCGCCGGCGGCGGAGCATTACTATCCGGCGTTGCCCTACACGTCGTACAGCCACATGACTTTCGAGGACGTACGCGACCTGATGACCTTTTTGCGTACGCTGCCCGCCGTCCAGGGCCGCGCGCCGCCTCATCGTCTGTCTTTTCCGTTCAACGTCCGTCGCGGCCTGGGCTTCTGGAAGCTACTGTACCTGAGAGGCGGAGCGCCGACGCCTGATCCCTCGCAAAGCGCGGAATGGAACCGCGGGCGCTATCTGGTGGAAGGTCCCGGCCATTGCGCGGAATGCCATTCGCCGCGCGATTTTGCCGGCGGGATCGTCGCGTCAAGGCGCTTCGCGGGCGGCCTGACGGCCGACGGCAAGCACAAAGTGCCGAACATCACGCAAGGCGGCCCGCTCGCGAAGTGGTCGAAGTCCGATATCGAGACCGTGCTCTCCACCGGCTTCACGCCGGAAGGCGATTCCCTCGGCGGCGACATGGCCGCGGTGGTGCGCAACCTCGCCCAAGCGCCGCCGGCCGACATTTCCGCGATGGCGGAATTTATCAAGAGCCTTCCTGCAATCCCGTCGGCGGGGAAGTAGTCGAGCTTCGTCAGGCCGCAAACGCCATCAGGCCGACTGCACAGCCGCGGCGGCGTCTGAACGAATGCGCTCGATCATCGCGTGCACGCCGTTCGAGCGCTGCGGCGTCAGATGCTGCTCGAGGCCAAGCTCGCGAAAGAGGCCGCGCGCATCGGTCGCGAGGATTTCGCGCGCCGTGCGGCCGGAGAACAGCGCGATGGCGATCGCCACCAACCCGCGCACCAGATGCGAATCGCTATCGCCGCGATAGCGTAAGATCGGCTCGCCGTCCGGCGCCGCGCCGCGCAGCAATTCAAGCCAGACCTGGCTGACGCAGCCACGCACCTTGTTGGCGTCATTATGCGCGGCGGCGCTCAGTGGCTCCAAAGTCCGTCCAAGGTCAATGACATAGCGATAACGATCCTCCCAATCGTCGAGGATCGCGAAATCGCCGCGAATGTCTTCGATGTCGCCCAAGGCCTTTCTCGACGTCGCGCGAGGCTGCGCTTGTCCCAGCAGCCTAAGCCCCCTTGCCCTAGATAGCGAGCCGGCGGAACGCCTCAAGAGGCCCTATGGATCAAGCCGCCGGATTTGGCCTTGCGTCCCCGCCAGGGCGGAGCGAGATCGGCGGCGGTCAGAGAATTGGCCGAAGGACGCGCCTTTCCGTTTCTTGTCGCCGGGCTCTTCGCCTCCATGCCGGCGGCTTTTTTGACCTCAGACCTGGTCGCCGCCGCGCTCTTGGGCGCAAAGCTTTGCAGATTGGACGCCGCGACCGCGCGGTCCGCCGCCAAGAGGAGGGCGCCGCAAGCGACGGCTGAACCGGCGCAGCCCGCCTCCGCCGCCGCTTGTGCATGAGCGGCGAGGCTCGTCCCGGCCTCGCCGAGGGCGTGCAGGACCTCGCCCCGCTCGCCAGGCAGGCCCGCGACGACGAGAGAGAGCCAGAACGCCGATCGCAACAAGAACATGACCGCAAGCGCCAACTAAAGTCCGGCCCGATAGCCGAGAGAGCCATCATAGATGGGAAGGCGCAAAGGTCCGGTCGCGATTTTGCCCCGCATTTACCTGCCGCGATTAACCCTTCCGCAAGGAAGCTTGCGCCTTCGCGGCAACGGATTGTCAACCATACCGCCAAGGAAACGGCGCAAAGCCGCGACTTGGCCCAAGCTCGATTGGGCGTCGCCACGATCCTTAGCGTTCATTTAAGCCCGAGTTGGGATCGTCGCTGAAGCGTTCGCCGCACCGGCGCGCGGCCACGGAGCGCGGCTTGACTTCGTTCACGGATATCTTGTCGCGACGGCTCGCCTCGCTGGCGCTAAAGGAAACGCGCTCGCCGCTGGAGCGCGCCCGCAGCGCCTATTTCATCTACGCCCGGCTCGCCGCTTCGCTGCTGGCGATGGCGCTGACGCCGTTCTATCTCGCCTGGTTCGGCGCTCCGGATCTCTGGGCCGCCTGCGCTTTCGTCTGGCTCATTCTGCCGCTCGCAGCGATCGTTCAAGTTGCGAGCACGGGAAAAATCGTCGAGGCGCAAAGCGTCTCCCTGGCCTCGCTGCTGATCCTTGCCGCGATTGTCGGCCTCGGCGCGCGTGGGTCGCACGAGCTGATGTTCGTCTGGATTCTGCTTGCGCCGCTCGAAGCGGCGGTCTCGGGTTCGGCTGCGCTTCTGGTGGCGGCGGGCTTCTTCGTCGCCACGATCCTGTTCGGCTTCGTCGGCGCCGAATATTGGGGCCTCGTCCAGAAGGCGGCGTCCATGCCGAGCGGCGCGGTGGCGGCGCTGACGGCGCCGGCCGGGCTTTATGCGCTCGTTCTTGCCGTCGCTGCCCTTGACGTTCACCGGATGCGGCTTGGCCTCGAAACGACGAATAGCGAAAGCTATCGGGTTCTCGCCGACGCGATCGGCGATCTTGTTCTGCGTCATGACCAGAATGGCGCGGTGATCTCGGCCAGCAGCGCCGCCGAATCGCTCTTCCAGACGCCGGCGAAAGATCTCGCCGGTCGCGGTTTCTTCGAAAGGGTGCTTGTCGCCGACCGGCCGGCGTTCCTACGCGCGCTCGACGACGCGCAGCAACGCGACGGGGTCGTCTCGACGACGCTGCGGCTGCGCGTCGGGCCGCGCGAGAACGGCGAGCCGAACTTCGCCTGGGTTGAAATGCGGGCGCGGCGATTCGCCGGCGCGGCCGGTCCACGAGACGTCGATGGCGCCGCGGTCGTCTCGGTGGTGCGCGACGTCACCAGCGCCAAGACATACGAGGCCGATCTCGAAGCGGCGCGCGCCGAGGCCGAATGCGCCAATTCGTGGAAGGATCGCCTGCTGGCCAATGTCAGCCATGAGTTGCGCACGCCGCTCAACGCGATCATCGGTTTCTCGGAAATCCTGTCGAACGCCGAACTTGCGCCGCGCGATTCCGCGCGTCAGATCGAATATGCCGACATCATCCATACATCGTCGGAGCACCTGCTTTCGGTCGTCAATCTGGTGCTCGACGCCTCGAAGATCGAAGCGGGGCAATTCGAACTCCTGCCCGAGCCTTTCGATGTCGCGAGTTTGATCTCGTCGTGCTGCGACATGGTGAGGCTCAAGGCCGACAACGGCCGTGTCGACCTCGTGCGCGCGCCGGTCGATTGTCCGAACGAACTCATTGCCGACAAGCGCGCCTGCCGGCAGATCGTGCTCAATTTGCTGTCGAACGCCGTCAAGTTCACCCTGCCCGAGGGCCGCGTGACGATCGGGGCCAAATCCGACGGCGTGATGCTGACCCTTTTCGTCGAGGACACTGGAATCGGCATAGCGCAAGGCCATCTTTCCAGGCTCGGCGACCGGTTCTTCCAGGTGCGCTCCGAAGCCGACCGGCTCTTCGAGGGGACGGGCCTCGGTCTTTCGGTCGTACGCGGCCTCGTCGGATTGCACGGCGGCACGGTGTCGCTCGAAAGCGCCGCCGGGCAAGGCACGCGCGTGATCGTGCGTCTGCCTCTCGATTGCCGCACGACCGCGCGCAGCGACGCGCCGCCGGCGCGGCTCGAGGCGAACGCCTCTTCGACATTCCACCCGATGACGAAAGAAAAGAAAATTGCCTGAGGCGCTCGCACGCACCCATCACGATTCCGTCCTGTCTCGGCCGGCCCGCGCGCCGCAGCTCGACGAGCGAACCTCCATGGCTCGCGCGATCATGCATCGGCTGATGTCGCGCCCCGCGCGCACAATCGCCGGCGCCGTACTCACGGCGGTCTTGACGGGCATCGTGATCAACGCGCTGCTCCTGCAAAAGTCGCACCGCATCGCCGCCGTCGAGCCTCCAGCGTTGACGAAGCCCCCCGTGGCGGCGGCGCCCGCGCCAGTGCAAGTCCCGCCGGCCGCTGAAAGCGCTCCCGCGCCCGCCCCCGCGCAACCGCCGGCTCGTCCCGCCGATCTCGGCGCTTTGATCGACACGACGGCCGCGCCCGCCCGTAGCGGCGATCCGATCCGCGATCTCATTCGCACCGATTCCGGCGGCAAGGATGCAAGCGATGCAAAACGGCTGACGATTGCGGCGCAAACCGCGCTGATCAAGCTCGGCTTTTCGATCAAGGCGGACGGCGTCGCCGGCGCCTCGACGCAACAGGCGATCCAGCAATTCGAGCGCACCCACGGCCTTATTCCCATGGGCGAGATCACCCCCAAGATCGTCAAGCTCTTGACCGCCGCCGCCAACGCGGCGCACTGATCCAGGATGCGCCTTCGCGCCGACATTTGGGTCGCCGCTTACATCAGACGGTGCGAGATCGAAGGCGCTTACGCGGTCCTGCGCCGGCGGGGCGCAGCGGAGGCGGGCGCGATTTTCATCAAGCTCGACCGGCTCGACGGCCGCGCCGCGCTCTTCGCCCCGGCGCCGCAAAGCGAACTGGCGGAACAGGGGATCGAGCGCCTGTGGCGACGCGCCCATAGCCAAGAGTGGATCGAACCGGGCGAAGTCGAGCGCCGTCTTTCCCGGGAGATCGACTTCGATCCCGATCTCTGGATCGTCGAGGTCGAGGATCGAAGCGGTTTGCCGCGCCTGGATCTGTCGCCGGATTGAGCCGTTCTTGTCGCGCGTCCGGACGCCGCTGAAAAAAATTCCCGTCGCGAGGGGCGGGCGAGCGCAACCATTGCCGGCGGGCTCCGTATTCTTATCGGAAGCGCCGGACGCGTCCCCTCGGGGCGCGACGCTTCGGGGGCTCGTCGATGTTCACCGAAGCACGCGATTTGGCCCCGGGCGGTCGTCTAAAGATCGCCATTGTCGGAGCGGGCGTTTCGGGCCTGGCCGCGGCCTGGCTGCTCGGCCAGAGACACGAGGTGACGATCTTCGAAGCGGAGCCGCGGCCCGGCGGTCATAGCTGCACGATCGAGACGGGCGGCCCCACAGGCCCTTCCCCGATCGACATGGGCTTCATCGTCTATAACGAGGATACCTATCCGAACCTCACCGCCCTGTTTCGCCACCTGAAGATCGCGACCAGGCCTTCGCAAATGAGTTTTTCGGTCTCGCTGGACGACGGCCGCCTCGAATATTCCGGAACCGGCCTCGCCGGGCTGCTGGCGCAAAAGCGCAATCTCCTCAGTCCGCGATTCTGGTCGATGCTGCGCGACCTCCTGCGCTTCTATCGCCAGTCGCCCGGCGATGTCGCGGGACTCGGTCTGACCACTCTCGGCGACTATCTCGACAGCCGCCTCTACGGCGCAGCGTTCCGCGAGGATCATCTTTATCCGATGGCGGCGGCGATCTGGTCGGCGCCGGCCGGCAAGGTCGCGGCTTACCCCGCCGCCGCCTTCGTGAATTTCTGCGACAACCACGGCCTTCTGAAACTGTCGGACCGGCCGCTCTGGCGCACCGTCGACGGCGGCGCGAAGACCTACGTCGAGGCGCTCCTAGCCCCGCTTGACGGCCGGTTGCGGCTCAATGCGCGAGCGCGAGGGGTTCGGCGCGAGCCGAACGGCGTCTCCCTCATTGCGGGCGACGGCGGCGAGGCGCGCTTCGATGCGCTGGTGCTCGCCTGTCACGCCGATCAAGCTCTGGCGATGCTCGCCGACGCCAGCATCGAGGAGAAGCGCCTCCTCGGCGCCTTCCGCTACAGCCGCAACCAAACGGTCTTGCACGCCGACGAGCGCCTGATGCCGCGCCGCCGCGCCGTCTGGTCGAGTTGGAACTATCTCGGCCGCTCGGCAGCGGAGGGCGCGCCGGTCTCGGCGACCTATTGGATGAACCGTCTGCAAGGACTTAGCGATGCGCCGCCGCGCTTCGTCACGCTCAATCCTCATTTTGAACCGCGCGAAGACCTCGTCATCGCGCGTCGCGTCTTCGAACACCCGATCTTCGATGCAAAAGCTATCGCAGCGCGGGACGAACTCTGGTCGCTGCAAGGCCGGCGGGGGACATGGTTCTGCGGCGCCTATTTCGGCGCCGGCTTCCACGAAGACGGTTTGCAGGCCGGCCTTGCCGTCGCCGAAATCTTAGGCGGCGTGCGCCGGCCCTGGCGGGTCGTCGATGAATCGGGACGCATCAAAATCCACTCCTCCCGGCGGAGCGTCGAGGCGACCGCGGCATGAGCGCCTTCGCCTCTTCTCTCTATGTCGGCGTCGTCAAACATCGCAGGTTGCGGCCGAAGAAACACGCTTTGCGCTACCGCGCCTATGCGATGCTCGTCGATCTCGACGAACTGCCTGCGCTCGCCCGCGCGCTGAAGCTCTTCTCGCACAATCGCTTCAATATTTTCAGTCTACACGACCGCGACTATGGCGACGGCGCGGGCGAGCCGTTGCGCAAAGGGGTCGAGCGCTATATGCGCGCGGCCGGCCTCGAGCCGGACGGCGGGGCCATCCGCCTTCTCACCATGCCGCGCATCCTTGGCTACGCCTTCAATCCTCTGAGCCTCTACTTCTGCTATGGGCGCGACGGCGCCCTGCGGGCGATCCTCTGCGAGGTCAACAATACGTTCGGTCAGCGCCACACCTACTTTCTTGCCGTGAAGCCGCAAGACGGCGCGCCGATCCGGCAGAATTGCGTCAAGCAGTTACATGTCTCGCCTTTCATGGGCATGGACATGGGCTACGAGTTCGTGATCGCCCCGCCGGGCGAGAAACTCTCGGTGACTGTCGTCGCGCGCGACGCCGACGGCGTCATCATGACGGCGACGCAGGCCCAATCGCTGGTCGCCTTGAGCGACCCCGCTCTCGCCCGCGTCTTCTTCACTCATCCGCTCCTTACCTTGAAAGTCATCCTGGGGATTCATTTCGAAGCGCTCATCTTGTGGACCAAGGGCCTGCGCCTGCAGGGGCGACCGCCGTCGGCCGATCGACCGGTCACGCTTCAGCCAGGCGGCAAACTTCGGCCGCGCCCGGCGCGCGAGGAGGCGGCGAAATGACGTCGCAGCCGCAAATCCAGGAGGGGCGCTCGAAGGACGACTTTCGCCCGCGCAGCGCCGGCCTCGCCGGCTTCTCGCTGCGGCGAATGCTCCGTCTCGTCGAGCGCGGACGAGCGACGATCATATTGCCATCCGGCGCGACGATCGATCATGTCGGGGCGCGCCCGGGTCCTCGCGCCGAATTGCGGCTCCATCGCTGGCGCGCCTTGCCGCGCTTGGCGCTGGAAGGCGATATCGGCTTCGCCCTCTCCTATGTCGACGGCGATTGGTCGACGCCCGACCTCGCCGCTTTGATCCAACTCGCCGCCGTCAACAATAAGCGTCGCTTCAAAGCGCTGATGGGCTTGGCGCCGTTCCGTCTTTTCTTTTGGCTGGCGCATAAAGCCCGGTCGAACACGCGCGCCGGCTCGCGCCGCAACATCAAGGCTCACTACGACCTCGGCAATAATTTCTATCGTCTATGGCTCGATGACAACATGATCTACTCCTCGGCGCTCTACGAAACGCCGCAGGCGACGTTGGAAGAGGCGCAGGAGCGAAAACTCCAATGCATCGTCGAACGCCTGCGGCTCCGTCAGAGCGACAGCGTATTGGAGCTTGGTTGCGGCTGGGGAGCGCTCGCGGCGCGGGTCGCAGCGGCAGGCGCGCGCGTGACAGCGGTCACCTTGTCGCCCGCGCAATTGGAGCGCGCCCGAGCGATCGCGCGCGAACAAAGGCTGGAAACTCGTCTGGACTTTCGGCTCGAGGACTATCGCGACGTCGACGGCTGTTTCGATCGCATCGTCTCGATCGAGATGATCGAAGCGGTGGGGCGCGAATATTTGCCGAAATACTTCGATCTCATCCGGCGCAGCCTCAAGCCGGGCGGCTTCTGCGTCTTACAAGCGATCACCATCGCCGAGGAGAGATTCGCGAACTATTGTCGTCGCCCCGACTTCATACAGCGCTATATTTTCCCCGGCGGATTCCTGCCGACCAAGACGCTGCTGCGCGAGACATTGGAGCGGGCCGGGCTGCGCCTCGCCTCGATCGAGAGCTTCGGCGACAGCTACGCCTTGACCTTGCGGGAATGGCGGCGGCGATTTGCCGACGCCTGGCCGGAAATCGAGAAACTGGGATTCCCGGCGTCGTTTCGCCGTCTCTGGGAATACTATCTCTGCTATTGCGAAGCGGGCTTTCGTTCAGGCTTCATTGACGTCGGCCTCTATGTCGTCGTCCCAGCGGAAGCGCGGAAGATCGAAATGTGATCGGCGCGGCGTTACGGTCGGCGTTCGGCGAGCTTCTCGAGCGATTGCAGCCA
>DASZFX010000411.1:0-2886 GCA_035939375.1 Roseiarcus sp. | reverse complement strand
TTGACCAGCATGACGAGCGCCGAATGGTTCTCCGATGAAGCGAGCCGGAGAATGTTCGCGGGCGATCCGAGATCGCGCGTTATGCAGTCGAGTTCGAGCCCGGCGGCGCCGCCGCCGATCAGGCCGAAGTCGCCGATGATCTCATCTGGAACGTCCTCGAAAATGAACGCCGCGCGAGGATCGTCCGCGTCCGGCCCACGCCGATAGTAGCTCGAAACGTCGAAGCCTTGTGCAATGAATCCGAGGCCGCAGATCAGATTGGGCGGGCGTCCGATGCGCCGCCACAGGCCGCCGAATTCGCCGGTAAAGCCGTGATGATATTCGCCGGGCTCCGTGGCCCAGGTGCGGATGCCGTCTTCGGCGCGCCGCACCTCGATGACGCCCGGCAACTCCTGATGGAAGGCGACGCGCCAGTACCAGCCATTGGCGCCGAGATACATGAGACGGCCGCCGTTGCCCAGCCATTGGTTCATCGCGTCCCACATGGCGGTTGAATGATATTCCGGATGGGTGCCGGTCAGGATCACCCGATAGTCCTTGATCAGCTCGTAGCCGTCGGCGTGGAGGTCCTCGTCGGTGACGACGTCGTAGTCGATCCCCTGATGATCGAGCCAGTCGAAGAGATGCGTATCGGCGTTGTATTGCCAAAGGGCGGAGCCGTGGCCGCCCAGCCAGGAGTGATAGCGGGAAGAGAAGTTGAGGACGGGCCTCAACCGGCTCGAAATCGCGACGCCGGAGCCGTCGGCATGGCTGTCATAGAGCGAGCCGCCGAGCTCGGGATGATCGTACATATAGAGATCGGCGTGACCGAACTGCAGCAGCCGCCCGATGGTGCGCTCGGCTTCACGCGCCGTTATGTGCTCGGCATGGTTCGCATAGGCCATATAGGCGCAGGTCGGCGCAAGGAACGCGACCTTCGGCCCGGCGCTGCGCTTAGCGGAGTCGCGCGGCGGGCGCACGAAGAAGGGGATGTAATCCTCTCGGGTCGCCTCCTCGTCCGAGGGGCCTGAACGGATATGGAGCGCATAGGGGCCGCTCGCCAGATTGTGGGGAATGGCGCAGGCGACGGAGGGTTTCCAGCCGGCGTCATAGAGATCGTCATGGTGAAAATGGATTGCGCCATAGTGTTCCGGCTTTTGCCGCCAGTCGTGAATTTCGCCGGTCCAGTTCCAGCCTTTCATGGCGCGGGATGGAAGGTTGACGAGGGCGCCATGCAATCCGCGTGGGCCAATATCCTCGACGCGCGTCGTCTCGACCGATCGGGAAAAATCCCAATGCCCAATGATCGCTTCGCGCGTCGGGCCGGCGCCGGTCCGCAACGTCTCGAAGACCTTGAGATCATGAGCGCCCGACAAGAGACAGGGACTATCGATCTTCCCATCGAAATGCAGCCCGACGCCCCCTGCGGCCAGGGGCGAACCGGCCAGCATGAAACCGCTCGGCGAAGCGGCGGCCGGGCGCTTCAGCGCGGCGCTGGCCGAGCCGGCGTCGTTGACGAAAGGATATCGGCGCAGCGGCTCTTGCGACAGCGTCGCCCTTTTGGCGACCGAATCGACGCAGCAGCCGATCGCGTACCATTGGCGCTTCAGCGCCGTCGCGCTGACGATACAACGTTCCGTTTGGCCCGCGGCGGCGATGGTCAGGGCCAGTCTGCCGTCGATCAAAGCGATGCGAAAGCCTTGGCCGGCGACCGGGTCCCATTGCGCAGCGATCGTCTGTTCGCCGCGCTCGGGCAGGGTCGGCCAGATCATCGCGAAAAAAGTGAAGACGCCGGGCAGGAGAGGGGGCGCGGCGGCAACGTTCATATAGGAGCCGGCGTCGATCGTCTGGCGGGCGGCGCTGTGGCGGCCATTGGCGGCGGCTTCGACCGGCCGAAATTTCAAACCGGGGCCGTCGGGATTGCAGTCGCCGCAAATGACGCGAACGAGCTGAGCATCGAAAGCGTCGCCCTCTTCGAGCGAAACCATGAATGTGATCGTCTCTCCCGGGGCGACGCTGTAGCGGTCGGGGTAGCCGAGGATTTTCAACATCCTCAGGCCTTCTCGGTCGCCAGCGGCTGATTGATGGCTTCGCCGGTGTGAAGACGCCAGCGGCGGCGAAAGGCCTCCCACTCTGCCTCCTCCCGGCTATGGAAGACCGGGCCGTCCTCGATCCTTATCGGGTCGCTGCGCCGCGCCGGCATTTCGCCCAAGACCCATGCGCGAAACGGCTTTTTGCAGACGAGGACAACCTGTTTGCCGGTCGGATCGAAACGCAGCGTGTTAAGAACGCGGCGCAGGCCGGGACTATGACGGCCAATCGGGCATCTGCGGAATTCCTCCACAAAGACGCGGTCGACATTGGGATCGATGCGATAGACCATTGGCCTCTGCCGGGCACAGGGAATCTCCGGGGAGACTTCGCCAAGCTTCGCCTCGCCGTCAAGGCATGAGGCGGCATGGGCAAATGGCGATGGATGGATCGACCCGCATCCCACGGGGTGGCGATCGCCCAGGCGTGGCGAAGCGTCCGCCTTCGAAGCTTTGTCGCTGCCGGAGCGCCAACGCGGCGAGGTCGACGGATCGGTCTTGAGACCTTTCGGCCTCCCGCCAATTCCTTGCACGCCCAACGCGCAAACCGGCGCGGCGCGCTGGACAAGGACGAGCGGCCTACCTATAAACCGGCCGTCCGTCGCGGCTCGCCGCTCCGGTCAAGCCCAGGTAGCTCAGTTGGTAGAGCATGCGACTGAAAATCGCAGTGTCGGTGGTTCGATTCCGCCCCTGGGCACCATATAAGCCTCTGGAAAGAAATATGATTTTGTGTCTCAACGCTGAGCCAAGCGAGGGAGCGCTGCCAGGTCAGTGTAATTTGAGTGTAATCGTGCCAGGCATATCTGCGATTTAGGCC
>DASZFX010000410.1:0-13509 GCA_035939375.1 Roseiarcus sp. | reverse complement strand
GGCGTGAGGCGAGAGACGGCGGCTACGGCCGCCGTTTCCAGCCTTTGGGCGCGTCTTAAGCCTCGCCCAAGCAGAGCGGCGCTTTAGTTACGCCTTCCCATAGGAGCGAATATCTGAGATGGATTGGCGCAGGGGAAGGGGCGGAATCGGGGTCACGGCGCATCCTCGCCGCGATCGGACGCCTCGGCGATGAATCGGGCTCAAGCTGACGTGGCCAAACGCGACTTCTACGAATTGCTGGGCGTCGCCAAAACCGCCTCCGATGCGGATCTGAAAGCGGCATTCCGCAAGGCGGCGATGCAGTGCCACCCCGACCGCCACCCCGGCGACCGCGCCGCCGAGGCGCGTTTCAAGGATCTCAACGAAGCGTACCAGACGCTTTCCGACGCCACGAAGCGCGCCGCTTATGACCGCTACGGCCATGCGGCCTTCGAGCAAGGCGGCGGAATGGGCGACGGATTCGCCTCGTCCATGGCCGACATTTTCGACGACCTCTTCGGCGACATGATGGGGCGCCGCGGGCGCAACGCCTCGGGCCGAGAGCGCGGCGCCGATCTTCGCTACAATCTCGAAATCACGCTTGAGGATGCCTATCGCGGCAAGGCCGCGTCGATCCGGCTGCCGACGGCGGTGACTTGCGAGACTTGCGCCGGCTCAGGCGCCAAGCCGGGCTCGAAACCGCACGCCTGCAAGACTTGCGGCGGCCATGGCCGCGTGCGCGCCCAGCAGGGCTTCTTCGCCATCGAACGCACCTGCCCGGCCTGTCACGGCCGCGGCCAGATGATCGACAATCCTTGCGAGGCTTGCGTTGGATCAGGGCGGGTGACACGCGAGCGCAACCTGTCGGTCAACGTGCCCGCCGGCGTCGAGGATGGCACGCGAATTCGCTTGACCGGCGAAGGCGAAGCGGGTCATCGCGGCGGCGCGCCGGGCGATCTCTATATTTTCCTGTCGATCAAGCCGCATCCCTTCTTCCAGCGCGACGGCGCCGATCTCTATTGCCGCGTGCCGGTTTCGATGGTTCAGGCTGCGCTTGGCGGCGAATTCATCGTACGCACTCTCGATGGCGGCGACGCCAATGTGCGCATCCCTGAAGGCTGCCAATCGGGTCGTCAGATGAAGTTGCGCGGCAAGGGAATGCCCGGGCTGCGTTCGCGCGACATGGGCGATCTCTATGTCCAGGTCAATGTCGAGACGCCGCAGAACCTGACCAGGCGGCAGCGCGAATTGCTGGCCGAATTCGAAGCGGAATCGTCGAATAAGACGCATCCGGAGAGCGCTGGGTTTTTTTCCAAGATGAAAGAATTTTTCGAAGGACTTGGCAGTTCGTGACGTCGGCCGGCGTGGACGGCGGCGCTCAGAACGCGACAGTTGCGAGGGTCAGGTGTACGATCCAGTAAAGCGCATTGATATTGAACGGTTCGGAGCGCGGCTTCGTCTCAAACATCCTTTCGTCGACGAAGCGCGGTTTATCAAGACGATGTTCGAGAGCCCGGGCACGACCGGCGCGGTCTCTCCTTCGGGCCGCTTTCTCGCCAGGGCCATGGCCAGGGCGGTCGATCCTAACTGTCCCGGCCTCGTCGTCGAGTTGGGACCGGGCACCGGGCCAGTCACCAAGGCGCTGCTCGAGCGCGGCGTGCCGGCCGACGATCTGGTTCTCGTCGAATACGAAGCGGGTTTTTGCCGGCTGCTGGCTCAGCGCTTTCCGAACGTGCGCGTGCGACAGGGCGACGCCTATCGTCTCACGCAAACCCTGGCGGATTTGCGCGGTCAGCCTATCCGCGCCGTGGTCTCCAGCCTGCCGCTCCTCAATCAGCCGCCGGCGCGCCGGCAGGAACTGCTTCAGCAGGCCTTCGCGCTGATGGGCTCGGGCGGCGTCTTCGTGCAATTCACCTACGGCGTCGCCTCGCCTGCTCCCCGGCGCATCGGCGGGTTGACATTGTCGGCCGTGGCCAGCGCGCCAATATGGCTCAACCTGCCGCCGGCGCGCGTATGGACTTACCGCGTCGCGTCGGGCGCGGCTCAGCCGCGCCGCCTTCGGGAAAAAGCGGGTTGCCTTGCCGACGAATGGGCTGGGCGCGCCGAGGCGGCCGCTCGCGCTCTGAAAGAGCGTCGCGACGAGATCGGCGCAAGGGCCCGGACGCGCGCCAAAGACATGATCGCCGAAGCGCGAGGCAGCAAGGCGCTCGCGATGTTGCGCAGGCGTTTGGATCACTGAGTTTTTCAGGCAAAGGGCCCATGCCGCATCCTCTCTCGCCGCGCGATCGCTTGATCGTCGCGTTGGATATGCCGCGGGTCGATGACGCGGAAGGACTTGTGGCTGCGCTGGGCGAGGCGGCGACGTTCTATAAGGTCGGGATGGAGCTTGCCTATGGCGGCGGGCTCAAGCTCGTCACCCGCCTCGCGTCGTCCGGCAAGAGTGTCTTCCTTGATCTCAAGCTGCATGACATTCCAAATACTGTGGAGCGCGCGACGGCGCAGGCCGCTCGTCTCGGCGCCACCTTCCTGACCATCCACGCCTATCCGCAAACGATGCGCGCCGCGGTCGCCGGCGCGGCTGGAACCGGGCTGAAGCTGCTCGCGGTCACCGTGCTGACTTCGGCTGACGATTCCGATCTCGTTGAGGCGGGCTATGCTCTCGGCGTCAAAGCGCTCGTCGCCCGGCGCGGCGCCCAGGCCAAAGCCATGAAGGTCGACGGCCTCGTCGCCAGCGCGGCCGAAGCCGCCCTGCTTCGCGCCGAGGTCGGCGAGGACATCATTCTCGTCACGCCGGGCATTCGGCCGGGCGGCGAGGGCTCGGGCGATCAAAAGCGCGTCGCAACGCCGGGCCGGGCGATCGCCGACGGGGCCGATTATCTCGTCGTCGGCCGGCCGATCGCCGGGGCCGCTGATCCGCGCGGCGTGGTCGAGGCGATCGTCGCTGAAATCGCGGCGGCGGGACGATGAGCGATGGCTGGCATAACGAGTGAGGCGGATTCCTCCCGCAATATCGCCGACAAGCAAACAATGAAGTTTTGGGCGCTGTGTCAGGGCCGGTCTTGCGTCCGATTTCATTTGGACAGGTCGACCTCTCGAAATCGTCGTCGGTTTTGGTTTAGGATCGCCTGCCTCGTCCGAGGCGGACAAGCCAAGGGGAAAAGCGCCCATGCCAAAGGGCTACTGCATCGTCCGGGTGGACGTCCACAGCCCGGAGGCCTATGCGCTCTACGCCAAGGAGGCGACCGAGGCCATCAAGAAGCACGGCGGCAGGCCGCTGGTGCGCGGCGGCGCCTTTGAGGCGATGGAGGGGCCGGCGCGGGCGCGCAATGTCGTTATCGAATTCGACAGCTTTGACGCCGCGCGCGCCTTCTACATGTCCGAGGAATATCAGCGAGCCAAGAAGAAGCGCGAATATGCGGCGACGGTCGAATATGTCATCGTCGAGGGCGTCTGACGATGCCCAAGGGCTATTGGATCGCGCATGTCGACGTCAGCGACCCCGAAGCGTACAAGGCTTACGTCGCCGCCAACGCCGTACCCTTCGCCAAATACGGCGGGCGATATGTCGTACGGGCGGGTCGTCACGAGACGAAGGAGGGGCATTTGCGCGCCCGACACGTCGTCATCGAATTCAAGGATTATGAGACGGCGCTCGCCTGCTTCGACTCGCCCGAATATCGCCACGCGATGACATTGCGCGCGGCCGCGAGCGTCGCCGACCTCGTGATCGTCGAAGGCTACGACGGGCCTCAGCCCGGCTGATCCCACGGCTTCAGGAGAGATCAATGACCGACATGCGGCTCGTCGTGACGGGCGCCGCCGGGCGCATGGGGAAGATGCTGGTCAAGACCATCGTCGAGACCAAGGGCGTCGTGCTGGTCGGCGCCTTGGAGCGCGAGGGCGCGGCGGCGCTTGGCGCTGACGCCGGCGCGCTCGCGGGCTGCGACAAGCTGGGCGTCCCCATTGGCGCCGATCCGCTTGCGGCGGTGCTTCACGCAGACGGGATCGTCGATTTTTCGTCGCCCGCCGCGAGCGTCGAATTCGCAGCTCTCGCCGCGCAGGCGCGCATCGTTCACGTCATCGGCACGACCGGGCTTTCCGAAGAGGATTTGACGCGCATCGGCGCGGCTGCGCGACACGCCGCCATCGTCAGGTCCGGCAATATGAGCCTTGGCGTCAGTCTCCTCGCCGCTTTGACGCGCAAGGTCGCCGAAGCGCTCGGCGAAGATTTCGACATCGAAATCGTCGAGATGCATCACCGCATGAAAGTCGACGCGCCGTCGGGCACGGCGTTGCTGCTCGGAGAAGCGGCGGCGGAAGGACGCGGCGTCGCGCTCAAGGACCGTGCAGCGCGGGCCCGCGACGGCTTAACCGGCGCGCGGCGGGCGGGCGATATCGGCTTTGCGGCTTTGCGCGGGGGCACGGTGATCGGCGATCACAGCGTCATCTTCGCCGGCCAGGGCGAACGCGTCGAACTGAAACATGTCGCCGAAGATCGCGCGGTTTTCGCGAGGGGGGCGCTGCGCGCGGCTCTATGGGCGCGCGAGCGCAAGCCCGGCCTCTATTCCATGGCCGACGTGCTGGGTCTCGGCGGGACGTGACATTTGCGCCTGGCAGGAATCTGAGAACGTTTGCAGGCCGCTATGTTCCAACCTCCTCGTCGGGCGCGGCTGTCGGGGGAGACAAACAGCGCAGCAATGTCGGACATCGTCGCCGCCTTCAGGTTCTTGCGGCGGCGCTGCGGCGAGGACCGGCGACGGCCGTACCTATCCGAAATGCTCTCCGGCCGCGAGCCTTGTCCGTTCTCGTCGTCGCGGCGCCGGCTTTGCTCGCCTCATGCGGGGGCGCCGAGGCGGCGCCGCTTGACGGCGCCCATCTTTCGCCCTGGTGGGCCTTTCCGTTCCTTGGCCTTCTCGCCTCGATCGGCCTCGGCCCGGTCATCGCGGAAGCGTTTTGGCATCGCCACTATGGCAAGATTGCTTTTCTTTGGGCGGCCGGCCTTTTGGCCGCGCTGACGGCGCGCTTTGGTCCCGCAGCGGCGTTGGCTGGCGCCGCGCATTCGTTGATCGGCGACTATCTGCCTTTCATCTTGATGATGTACGCGCTCTATACCGCCGCCGGCGGCGTGGTTTTGCGCGGCTCGCATCACGGCCGGCCGGCCTTCAATACGCTTCTTCTGGCGATCGGAACGATTGCCGGCAGTCTCATCGGCGTGACCGCGGCCTCGATGATCATGATCCGTCCGTTGCTGCGCGCCAACAACGAGCGTCGCCGCAACGCGCATATCGTCGTCTTCTTCATCTTCCTCGTCTCGAATATCGGCGGCGCGTTGACGCCGCTCGGCAATCCGCCCCTCTTCTTCGGCTTTATCAACGGCGTCGATTTCTTCTGGCCGGCCGTTCATCAATGGCCGCAAACGCTGTTGGCGACGGTCGTGCTTCTCCTCTTGTTCTTCGCCATCGATACGTGGTTGCTCGTCAACGAGGCCAAGCCCCGCGCCCCGCGACCGCACGACAGTCCGACGCGTTTCAGCGGGATCAGGAATCTCCTGCTTCTTGCGCTCGCGGTCGACGTCATCGTCACCTGCGGCCTTTGGAAGCCGGGCGTCGCGTTCAATCTCTTCGGTTTGCGCATCGAATTGCAGGACATGACGCGCGACGCCGCGATGCTCGCCATCGGCCTCGTCTCGCTCACCCTCACCGATCGTTCGGCGCGCGCCGCCAATGGCTTCGAATGGGCGCCGCTGATCGAGGTCGCCAAGCTCTTCGCCGCGATTTTCGTCTGCATGATCCCGCTTTTCGCAATGCTTGAAGCCGGGTCCGAAGGCCCGCTCGCCTGGCTCATCGCCAAGATGAACGGCCCTGACGGCGCGCCCAATCGCATCGCCTATTTCTGGTTCACCGGGCTCGTCTCGGCGGCGCTCGACAATGCGCCGACTTATCTCGTCGCATTCGATCTTGCCGGAGGCGATCCGGCTCGCCTCATGGGCGCCGAGGCCTCGACCCTCAAAGCGATCGGGCTCGGCGCGGCTTTGATGGGCGCGCTGACCTATATCGGCAACGCGCCGAATTTCATGGTCTATGCGATCGCGCGGCGGGCCGGCGTACGGATGCCGAGCTTCTTCGCCTATATGGGCTGGGCGGCGGCGGCGCTTTTGCCGATTTTCGTGGCGATTTCATTCATGCTGTGAGCGCGTCGATCAGGCGGCGCAAAGTCTCGACCGTCGAGAAATCCGCTTCGCCATCGACGCGCTGAGGTCGGAAATGGCGCTGGAACGCCTTCACGAAAAATTCCGTCTGCTTGTCGTAGACGCCGCTGATCTCGACGCCATAGCCATAGAGGGCCAACATCGCCTGGAGCGCGCGGACGGGCGCGCCTTCCGCGCCGCGCCGCAGGATCGGCCCCTCGCTGATCGGCGTCGGCGCCGTCCAATGGCCGACGCCTTGGCGCCAAAGCGCTTCCCAGGGGAAGCGCTCGCCAGGATCGATCTTGCGCGCCGGCGCAATATCGGAATGGGCGAGGACGCGCTCCGGCCTGATCGCATGGCGTTCGCCGATGTCGCGCAAAAGAGCGATCACTTCGGCGATCTGCGGGTCGGGAAAAGGCGGCGAGCCGCCGTCATGACCCGGATTGACGATTTCGACTCCGATCGAAGCGGAATTGATGTCGCGCTCGCCCTTCCAAACGCCGACGCCGGCATGCCAGGCGCGCCGGTCCTCGCCGACGAGTTGGACGATGCGCCCGTCCTCCCAGACGAAATAATGCGCGGACACGTCGGCAGACGGATTGCACAGCCGCGCCAGAGCCTCGGCGCCCGTCGGCATGCCGGTGTAATGGAGGATGATGCAACTGGGCTTGGCCGGGCCTCGCCGCTCCGTGTGGTTGGGCGAAGCGAGGAATTCCACCGCAAGCGGGCTGTCGGGTCGCCTTTGCCCGTTGAAACCCTCAGCCTGAGGAGAAAGCGTCAAGGGATCGTCCGGCGGCTTCGCGCGTCCTCCGCCAGGCAGAGGACGGGCGAACTCTTCTTTCTCAGTCTCAGTAGTAACCGGTGCAGATGCGGTTGCCGTTGTAATCATAGCCCCATTGCGCGCAATGGCCTGGTCCCGGAGGCGGTCCGGCGTAATAGGGGCCCGGCGGCGGCCCGGCATAGGGTCCAGGGCCATAATAGCCGGGCGGCGGCGTCGAAGCTGAGCCGATCATTGCGCCGGTCGCTGCGCCAAGCGCGCCGCCGACCAGGGCGCCGCCGGCGTGGCCGCCGCTCGCCGCCGAGCCGATGATCGCCCCGGTCGCGCCGCCGAGAACCGCCCCGCCGGCAGCATTCTGCCCCTGTGGCGTGTCGCAGCCGGCGAGGGCGATCGCGCCGACCGCGATCGTTGTAAGAAGAACCAATGCTTTCATGAATGAAACTCCGAAATGCCCTTGCCGGCCCGTTTGCTTGGCGGCTCGGCGCGCCGCCTTCCTCGCCCGCCTTCCCCATTGAGAGCGAACGCCCCGACGATCGGAGAAAGGGCCTCCCCTTCCTCGACTCAACGCAAGCCTCGCACGCCAAAGATGAATTGAAGGTGAACCTTGGGCGCAATTAGGGCGAAGCCGTGACACGAATTCTTAACGAGGTTTACGCCGCGGCGGCGCCGCGCGCGGCCTCGTTCATCGCCTCCGCCAACGTTGCAAAGACGCGCGGCGGGCTGCAAAGCGCCACGTTGAAACGCAAATAAGGGTTCGGCCCCTGGGCGAGGCTGAAGACATTCCCCGGCGCGAAGACGACGCCTCGTCTCAGGCCGATGCGCGCGACATCCGCGGCGTCCAGCCCATCCGGCAGGCGCGCCCAAAGGAACATGCCGCCGCGCGGCTCCAGCCATGCCGTGAGACCCGCCGCTTCGAGACGCCGCAGGGCGAGCCCCATGGCCGAGGACAATTTCGCCCGCAATTGATCGAGATGGCGCCGATAGCCGCCCTCGGTCAGGATCCTGTGGAGAAGGACGGCGGAGAGGCGGCCGGAGCTGCCGCTGGTCGCGAGTTTGAGGTCGATCAGCGCTTCGATCCATTCGTGCTTGGCGGCGATGAAGCCGCAGCGAAAGGCCGCTGAGACGGTCTTGGTCAAGCTGCCGACCTGGATGACGCGTTCGAAGCCGTCAAACGAAGCCATGCGCGTCGCCGGCGCCGGCTCGAGATCGGCGAAGACTTCGTCTTCGACGATGAGTGTGGCGTGTTTCTCGGCGAGCTTGAGCAGGCGATGGGCGACAGCGGGGGCGAGCGTCGCGCCGGTCGGATTGTGCAGGCCCGCGATCGCCAGATAAAAACGCGGCTTCTCCTCGGCGAGAATGCGCGCGAAGGCCTCAACGTCGGGCCCATCCGGCGTATGCGGGACGCCGACGATCCGGGCGCGATGGGCCCTCAGCAAAGCGTGAAAATTGAAGTAGCAGGGGTCATCGACCAGCACGGC
Organism: Roseiarcus sp.; assembly: GCA_035939375.1. GTDB lineage: Bacteria > Pseudomonadota > Alphaproteobacteria > Rhizobiales > Beijerinckiaceae > Roseiarcus. The sequence continues at coordinate 5,087 of DASZFX010000410.1, read as the reverse complement.
GTCGCCCGGCTCCAGCAAAAACCGGCAGACGAGATCGAGCGCATGGGAGGCGGAATTGGTCAGGATGATCTGATCGGGCGCGGCCGACACGCCGCGCTCGCCGAAGCGCAGCGCCATCTGTTGGCGCAGCGGCGCAAAGCCGAGCGGCGCGTCATATTGGGTGCGGGTCTCTACGGCCTCGCGCGCGACGTGACGAAGGCCGCGCTGGATCGCGAGGTCAGGCATCCAGGATTCGGGCAGCCAGCCCGAGCCGGGCGTCAGCATGTCGGGGCCGGCCTGCAGGGACTGCCGCATCACCCAGAGCGGATCAATGGCGCGGTCGAGCTGCGGCCCGATGGCGGCCAGCGACAGCGGGCGCGTCGGCCCCGCGACATAGAAGCCCGAGCCGCGCCGCGCAACGATGGCGCCTTCGGCGAGGAGGCGGTCATAGGCTTCGACCACGGTCGATTTGGAGACCGCCATGGCGGCGGCCATGGCCCTGACCGACGGCAAGCGCGCGCCGGGGGCCAGCGCGCGGCCGTCAATGCGGGCCCGTACGGCTTCGACGACGGCGGCCGCGCGGGTCAGTTTGCGGCCGTCCGATGGAGGGGCGTGAAGCATCTGTATCGCACCCTGTGCCAGGACAGTTTAGCGATAGTGTATTGAATTGTCTCTGCCCTGTCGAGGACGGAACTGCGATCTTTCGAATCGAAAGGGTCGCGCCATGTTTCACCCGAGAGAAATCGTCGAACCGGCGAGCGCGTCGAAGCGCTTGTCCTTCCTGCGGCTGGCGAGCTGGCCGCTGCGCGTTGCCGCCGCTCGCCGCGCGATGGCTCAGGTCGCGGCGATGAGCGATCGCGAACTCGCCGACGTCGGCCTCAATCGTCAGGATCTGCGCGATGCGACGGCGCTCGGTCTATCCGACGATCCGACCGACATGTTCGCGACGCGGGCGGGCGAGAGGCGGCGCGGGCGCCGGCGGGCGGCGGTCGCGAAATAGGGTCGTTAGTCGGTACGTCTCGCGTCAGGGCGGCATAGGCCTGTTGGCAAGGTTCACGAAGCGACCCGCGAATGCGGAGATTTCGCAGTGGCGAGAACTTAGGCCCAGTCGATCCGTCAGCTCGTCGCCCGCCCTCCGCTTGACCCTTCCCGCCCGGCCGCCTATGTGCTCGTCCGCCAGTCGGCTGGACGGCCGCCGCCTTTCGGGGCGGAGGAAAGTCCGGGCTCCACGGAAATACGGCGCCGGATAACGTCCGGCGGGGGCGACCCCAGGGAAAGCGCCACAGAAAGCAAACCGCCGGCTTTGGCCGGTAAGGGTGAAAGGGTGCGGCAAGAGCGCACCGCGCGGGCGGCAACGTTCGCGGCACGGCAAGCCCCGCCGGGAGCAAAACCGAATAGGAGCGACAGGGGGTCCGAAAGGCTCCCACGCCTTTTCCGGGCGTCGTCGCTCGGGTTGGTTGCTTGAGGCGCCCGGCGACGGGCGTCCCAGAGGAATGGTCGTCACGCGCGGGCGCCGCAAGGCGACGCGCCTCACAGAACCCGGCTTACAGGCCGACTGGCTCTCAACCCCTCAGGCGGATGGCTGCGCCGCCGCCGCCACGGTCTGAATATGCTCCGGCCTCACGCCGAGCCCGACCAGCCGGGCGAGCAGGCGGCGCAGCAGCGCCGAACGCGCGACGAGGCGGAAAAACAATGGCGGCTTGATCGGTTGGCCCGCAGCGAGCGTGCGGGCGATGATCAGGTTTTGCACGGCGAGTTGCCCACGTTGGATCACCCGAACCGGGAAGAGCCGGCGCCGCTCGACATTGGCAAGATCCTGTTCCGTCAGGCTGCGCGCCAGCAGCGGGCCGGCGACCGCATTGGCGGCGGCGACCGCGTCCTGCACGGCGAGATTGATGCCGACGCCGCCGACCGGCGACATGGCGTGCGCTGCATCGCCGATGGCGAGAAAGCCAGGCTTGCGCCACTGCTCCAGACGGTCGACGGAGACGCTGAGAAGCTTGACGGCGTCGAAAGACTGGATTGCGTTGAGCCTTTCGCGGGGCAGGACCATGAGTTCGGCGACATTGTTGCGGAAATCGTCGACGCCCTTGGCGCGCAGATCGTCGAATGCGCCCTTGGCGATCACGTAGGCGCATTGCCAATATTCGCCGCGGTAGATGCGAATGAGGATGCGGCCGTTGACGAAACGGCCGATCGTCTCGGCGTCATCGCCCTCGCGTCGCGGCACGCGGAACCATAGGACGTCCATCGGCGCGCCGAGATCGATCGTCTTGAGGCCGGCGTAATCCGGCAGGACCGAATGGCGCCCGTCAGCGGCGATGACGAGATCGGCGCGGATCGTCAGACCGCCGTCCGGCCCCAAGGCGGAGAGGCCGACGATCTTCTCCGATTCGATGATCAGATCCTTGGCCTCGGTCTTCATCAGCAGCTTGAAATGGGGAAGCGCCGCAGCCTTGCTGGCGAGGAAATTGAGGAAATCCCATTGCGGCATCATGGCGACATAGTTGCAAGGCGGCGGCAGGCCGGAAAAATCGGCGAGCGTTGCGCGCATGTCGCCGATCCAGCCTTCGAGCTGAAAGACCTTCTGGTGCGGCAAGGTCAGGAATTCGTCGAGAAGGCCGAGTTCGCGCATCAGGTTGAGCGTCGAGGGATGGATCGTATCGCCGCGAAAGTCGCGAAGGAAATCTTCGTGCTTCTCGAGGACGATGACGTCGACGCCGGCGCGCGCCAGCAAAAAGCCCGCCATCATTCCCGCCGGGCCGCCGCCCGCAATGCAACAGCGCGTCGAAAGAGCGGCGTCATTCATGGCGGCCTCTCAGCGCTTTCCCGTCCTAACCTGCCGACATTTTGGGTTGGTTTCGGAATTTGCGCAAATCAGCCGGCGGCTCGTCGGCCAAGCGCTTCGCCTTTCACGCTCGCCGCAATGACGATAAGAGATAAGCTCGGCTCTCGGCCGCGGCGAAAGCCGTCTTCGCAAGCGTCTTCACCACGACGGACCTCGACACTTATGATCATCGCCCGCTCCGTTCGCCCCGCCGGCTCGTGGTCCGGCGCGCCGGCCGATTCCGTCGTCCTCGACCACGACGACCGCTATCGCCGCCGCGTGGCGATGACGAGCGTGCGCGGCCTGGCTTTTCTCCTCGATCTGCCGGAGGCGGTGATGTTGCGCGCGGGCGACGGGCTCGCGCTCGATGACGGACGCATCGTCGAAGTCGTCGCGTCGCCCGAGCCGCTCGCCGAGATTCGCTGCAAGGACGCCGTCGCGCTTGCCCGAGTGGCTTGGCATCTCGGCAATCGCCATTTGCCCGTCGAAGTGACCCGGCGCGCTTTGCGCATCCGGCGCGATCACGTCATCGAAGACATGGCGCGCGGTCTTGGAGCCGAAATCCTCGCGATCGAAGCGCCGTTCAATCCCGAAGGCGGCGCCTATGCCGCCTCAGCGCATGATCACGACGCGCATGATCACGCCCGCCACGATCACGATCATTCCGACCATAGTCATCGCGATCGCGATCACGATGGCGGGAGCCGCGCCCATCGCGATCATCATCATCACGACGACCACGCGCAGGAGCATGGCGTCTCGAACGATCATCGACATGACCGCCCCAAAGACTGAAGGCGCGGTCTTCGCCGAATTGCCGTTGCTGCTGTGGCTCTCGCCGGCCTTTCCGGTCGGCGCCTTCGCCTATTCGCATGGCCTGGAATGGGCGGTTGAATCGGGCGATGTGACCGACGCCGCCTCGCTCGGCGACTGGCTTGAGGATCTTCTTTGCTTCGGCGCGCCGCGGAGCGACGCCATTCTTTTCGCCTTGGCCTTTCGCGCGGCGGCGGCGGCCGACAGAGACGAACTCGCCTCCCTCAATGAACTCGCCGTCGCGCTCGCCGGATCGGCGGAGCGGCGTCTCGAGACGATCGCGCAAGGCGGCGCGTTTCTTGCCGCCATCCGCGGCGCCTGGGCGCGCCCGGCGCTCGATCTTATCGCGGACAAAGGCGAACCGGTCGCCTATCCGATCGCAGTCGCCTTGGCCGCCGCCGGCCATCGCCTGCCGCTCGAATCCTGCCTCGAGGCTTTCGTACTTTCCTTTGTCGCCAATCTCGTCTCGGCCGCGGTCAGGCTCGGGCCGATCGGTCAGAGCGACGGTCAGCGCGTTCTGGCTAAGCTTTTGCATCGCGTGCGAGGCGTTGCGGCCGAAGCCGCCAATGCTGGGGTCGACGATCTCGGCGGCTGCGCGTTGCGTTCGGACATTGCCGCGATGAAGCATGAAACGCAATATTCAAGGCTGTTCCGGTCGTGACCGTCGCGGTCGCCTTGGCTCTCTCTCTGGTCCTAACCGCGATTGCGGCTGCGCATTTTTACTGGGGGGTCGGCGGCGTTTGGCCGGCCGTGGATGAAGCGCGGCTTGTCGACACCGTCATCGGCAATCGGCGCGCAACGGCCATGCCACCGCATGCGTTCACCTTCGTCGTCGCCATCGCCATCGAGTCAGCGGCATTTGTCTCGGCGCTGCTGACCTTGCGCTTCGGCGGGGCGGTCGACGCCGTCGTGACGGCGGCGGGCGTCGTTCTTTGCCTGACGTTCCTCGCGCGTTTCAGCTTCGGCTATCTCGGATTCTGGCGCGTCAGGTTTCCTCGCCAGCCCTTCGCGCGCCTCGACGCGCTCGTCTATTCCCCGCTTTGCCTGGCGATCGCGGTTGGGTTCGCTCTCCTCGTGTCAGAAAGGCTTTGACGTTCCATGGCGACTTCGACAATTGGGCCGCTCCGCGTCGGCATCGGCGGTCCGGTCGGCTCCGGCAAGACCGCGCTGATGGAGCAACTGTGCAAGAATCTACGCGGCCGATTTGAGATCGCGGCGATCACCAACGACATTTATACCAAGGAGGACGCGCGCATCCTCGTCGAAGCCGGCGCGCTCGAACCTGAGCGCATCATGGGCGTCGAGACCGGCGGCTGCCCGCATACCGCGATCCGCGAGGACGCCTCGATCAATCTCGCGGCGATCGACGAAATGCGCCGCCGCTTTCCGGCGCTCGATCTCATCCTCGTTGAATCCGGGGGCGACAATCTCGCAGCGACCTTCTCGCCGGAGCTCGCCGATCTGACGA
>DASZFX010000409.1:0-4598 GCA_035939375.1 Roseiarcus sp. | reverse complement strand
GCCACGCCGCCTCATCGCCGTCAAGCGCCTTCGGCGCTTCTCCGCTTCGCTTCGACCCTTCGGGTGACTGCGACGAGGCGGCGCGGCATGTCGGTCGTCAGGAGGTTTTGGTGACGATACCGGCCATGGGCCGGTTCGCTCACCAAAACGTCCTGACCACAAAAACGCAATCGACGCGCGGAGGGGTCAAGGCTCGCGAAGCGACCGGCGTAGCCGGCGTGGCCTTGACGCCGAGCACGGCGATGGCAGTCGAGCATCGGCGCTGTGGAATTGTGTACTTCGTCCGAATTACATAGCCAACGACGCCGCCCAGCGGACCGCGCCGCCTCATCGCCGTCAAACGCCTTCGAGCTACTGTGACGAGGCGGCGCGGTCGACCGCGGTAGTTGCATAGCGCCCGGCGCAAGGCCCGGCGCAATGCCTGTCACCCAAATTGACTGTCCGTCCGGCGCCTTACTCCACCCGCTCGACGGCGATCTTGATCGTCTTTGCGTAGGATCCGCTGATCTGCACAGCGAGCGGGCCGCCGGCGGTCTTAAAGCGAATGACCTTGTCGACGCCGGGACAATCCTTGACGCGCTCGTAGCCGGAGGATTTCACCAGATCGTTGTTCTCCGCGAGGTCGACCCAGGCGCCGCTCGACGTCGTGACTTGGTAGACGGCGGCAGGTTCGGGTCCAAGCTTCACGACGGCCGCATAGGCCGGATTCGCCTTGCCTTGACGGGCCGGCGCATGGGCGAACGTCACTTCGCCCTGGGGCGCGAGATTGACCGTGACCGGCGCGCCGAGAGCGGGCAACAAATCGCCGTTGGCGACGGCGGGCAGGCTTGCGCTGAATTTGGCTTCCGTCGGCGAAGCCGGCCACTTGCCGATGTCGCAGCCGGCGCCCGCGGCAAAAGCGGCGCAAGGCGCGGCGACGAGAATGAGACTGCCGATAATCAAACTGCGTGCAAACATGATTTGATCCCCGATAAAAAAAGAACCCCTACGGAACAAAACTAGCACAAACAGAGATCGTTGTCACCTGGCCGCGTCGGCATTTGGCATGATCGGCGGGCGCGCCCCGGCCTCATGGCCAAGGTCCCTGCGAGGGGCGGTTCAGGACCGCCAGCCGATGGCCCCTTGTGGCCCCAAAAATAGTGAGGTCGCGGTGGATCAAAGCGGCGTCACGAAACGTTGAGGCGCAGGAAACGGGAGAGCGACGGAACAGGGCGACCGGCATATGGCCGGGGCCAGGATCGAAAGGGCCGGGACGCCCAGGCGCGTTCTGGCCCTTTCACGTTTGGATCGGCCGACGCGCTCAAGGCGGAGCGAGGCCGGCGATGATCGTCTCGATCACCTGGCGCTTGGCCGCCTCGAATTGACGGTCGCTGAGCGGCCGACCGTTCTCCAGGGACGTCATTTCGTGGGCCGCGTTGGCGTAGTGCTGGGTCGTCGCCCAGATCATGTAAAAGAGATATTTGGGTTCGATCGGCCGAAGCTTCCCCTCGGCGATCCAGCGTTGGACGATGCGCGATCGTTCGGCGACCCATTGCGCCAGAGCCGTATCGAGAAAATCCTGGATCACCGGCGCGCCACGCATGATCTCGGTCGCCCAGACGCGGGACGACAGCGGCATGGAGCGGGCGAGGTCCATCTTTGCCCCGATATAGCGGGCCAGCGCTTCGCGCGGATCATCGCTCTCGTCGAAGGACGAAGCGGCGGCGAGCCAGGCGGTGAGCACGCGTTCGATCACCGCCCGGTAAAGCGCGGCCTTCGTCGGAAAATAATAGTGGAGATTGGCTTTGGGCACGCCGGCCCGGGCGGCGATGGCGGCCGTCGTCGCGCCCTTGAAACCGGCCGCCGCGAAAATCGCCTCGGCCGCCTCGAGGATCACGCGCTCGTTCTCGGCGCGGATAGAGACTTTGATCAGCGGCTTGTCCATCAGGCGCGACCAACAACCATCCGCTCGGCTCCCTTCTCCGCCCTTGACGGGCGCTCGTCTTCGTCATTTTCCTCGCGCGGAAGTGAACCCCCCGTCGCGGCGCAGCCGCCACTTGCTGGCGCCGCACATTTCGGCGCCGCAAGTCAGGATTGCGGCATTTGACCGTTTGGTCAAATTTATTATGGCTCCTCGCGGCGCGACCTGTATGATGTCGGCAGCGGATCGATCCGGCAGGCGCGGCCGCAAGGATAGCCGTTGAGCCGGCGGTACGTCCGACGCGCGCCGCTGCGACGACGGGCGCCAAGTTCGTTGGCCGTTCCACGGAGGATTTCTGGAACGTCGCGTTGATGAGTTGGATTGTTTACTCGTTCAATATTCGGAACATTATGAACACTGGTTTGGGATGGACAAACCAACACGCAATTGCCACTGTTCAGAAAAGTGATCATGGCGCGGGGGAGACGGTGGTCGGTCCGCTCGTCGGCGGCCTGAAACAGGGGGTTGGCGCTCGTGTCTGACTTGTCGAACGTGCGGATCAATGGCCAGCGTCTTTGGGACGCGTTGATGGAAATGGCCAAGATCGGCGCGACGCCCAAAGGCGGCTGCAAGCGCCTCACCCTCACCGACCTCGACAAAGAGGCCCGTCAGCTCTTCACCGCCTGGTGCGAGAAGGAAGGCTGCAGGGTAAAAGTCGATCAGATGGGCAATATGTTCGCCCGTCGTCCCGGCGTCGAAGACCATCTGCCGCCGGTCATGGTCGGCAGCCATCTCGACACCCAGCCCACAGGCGGAAAATACGACGGCGTTCTCGGCGTTCTCGGCGCGCTTGAAGTCGTGCGCTCGCTCAATGATCTCAAGATCAAGACCCGCCATCCGATCGAGATCGCCAATTGGACCAACGAAGAAGGTTCGCGCTACGCGCCGGCGATGATTTCTTCCGGCGTCTTCGCCAGCGTCTACACCAAGGAATTCGCTTATGCGCGTGAGGACGCCGACAAGAAAAAGCTCGGCGATGAACTGGAGCGCATCGGCTACAAGGGCCCGGAGCCGATCGGCGGCCGACCGATCCACGCCTTTTTTGAATTGCATATCGAGCAGGGGCCGATCCTCGAGGACGAATCGATCGACGTCGGCGTCGTCACCCATGGCCAGGGCCAGCGCTGGTACGAGGTCAAGCTGACCGGCTTCGAGAGTCATGCCGGCTCGACGCCGATGCCGCGCCGCAAGGACGCGCTTCTCGGCGCGGCGCGCATCGTCGAACTCGTCAACCGCATCGGCCTCTCAAAGGCGCCGCTCGGCGTCTCGACGGTCGGCATGCTCAACCCCTACCCGAATTCGCGCAACGTCATTCCCGGCGAAGTCTTCATGACCTGCGAATTCCGTCACCCGATCGATGCGACGCTGTCGGACATGGACGCCCAACTGAAGGTCGGCGTCGAAGAGATCGCCAGGACGATCGGCCTGACTTACGATCTGAAGCAGGTCTTCTATTACGCGCCCGTCGCCTTCGACGAAGGCTGCATCGCGGCGGTGCGCCGCGCCGCCAAACATCTCGGCCTCACCCATCGCGACATCGTCTCCGGGGCCGGGCACGATGCTTGCTACATCGCCCGCGTCGCGCCGACTTCGATGGTCTTTACGCCCTGCGTCGATGGGATCAGCCACAACGAGAGCGAAGAAATCAGCCAGGAATGGGCGACGGCGGGCGCCAATGTGCTGATGCACGCCGTTCTGGAGAAGGCCGAGATCGTCGCCTGACGTTAGGCTAATGGGTCCGCTTCAGAGGAGATCTTTTCATGTCGCTTGTCATCAAGGACGGAACGGTGGTCGCGGCCGACCGCACCTACAAGGCCGACGTTCTCGTTGAAGGCGAGAAAATCGCCGCGATCGGCGCGAACCTCAAGGGCGACACCGCGCTCGACGGGACCGATTGCTTCGTCATACCGGGCGGCATCGATCCGCACACCCATCTCGAAATGCCCTTCATGGGCACGACGTCGGCCGATCACTACGAGAGCGGCACCAAGGCGGCGCTCTCCGGCGGCACGACGATGGTCGTCGACTTCTGCATTCCGGGCCACGGCCAGCCGCTGATGGAGGCCTGGGCCGAGTGGGACAAGAAATCGAAGACCGCCTGCTCCGACTACGCCTATCACATGTGCATCACCTATTGGTCCGACAAGGTGCGCGAGGACATGGCCAAGGTGGTCGAGAAGGGGGTGACGACCTTCAAGCACTTCATGGCCTACAAGGGCGCGTTGATGGTCAATGACGAGGAGATGTTCGCCTCGTTCCAACGCTGCGCCGAACTCGGCGCCATGCCGCTGGTCCATGCCGAGAACGGCGAGGTCGTCGCCATGCTGCAGGCGAAATATCTGAAGGCCGGCATTACCGGGCCCGAAGGCCATGCCCTGTCGCGCCCGCCGGAAGTCGAAGGCGAGGCGGCCAATCGCGCGATCATGATCGCCGACCAGGCGGGCTGTCCGGTCTATATCGTCCATACGTCCTGCATCCAGGCGCATGAAGCGATCCGGCGCGCCCGCGCCAAGGGGATGCGCGTCTTCGGCGAGCCGCTGATCCAGCATCTCGTTCTCGACGAAAGCGAATATTACAACAAGGATTGGACTCACGCGGCGCGCCGCGTGATGTCGCCGCCCTTCCGCGACAAGAAGAA
>DASZFX010000408.1:0-4579 GCA_035939375.1 Roseiarcus sp. | reverse complement strand
TCGGCTCTACAAGTCCGGCGCCGCGACCATCGTTCATGCGACGGCGTCGCCCTATCGCGAGCGCTCGCATTTCGACGGCCAGGATGTGCTGGAGAGCGGCATGCCGGGGCCGGGCCGCGTCGAAAGCGGCTGGCTAAACCGCGCGCTTGGCCTCATTCCGAAAGGCGAACGTGTCGCGCCCTTGGCGCTTGCGGTCGGCGCGAGCCCGCCGCTGGTGTTGCGCGGCGCTGCGCCCATTCTCGGCTGGGCGCCGTCCGGCCTGCCGGCCCCGAGCGACGATCTGACCGCGCGTTTGATGAACCTCTATGATCATCGCGATCCGGCTTTGGCGGCGGCCTTGAGGGCCGGGCTCGACGCCGATCGACTCGCGCTGAGACAAGGCATGGACAGCGTGAAGCCGGGCGGCGACATCGCTTTGGCAATGCGCAACGTGGCGGCCGGCGCGGCGCGGCTAATGGGAGCGGACGATGGCCCGCGCGTCGCCGCTCTCGCCTTCGACGGTTGGGATACGCACGCCAACGAGGGCGGCGCCAGCGGACGCCTGGCGCAACTGCTCGGCGGTCTCGACGCCGCGATCGCGGCATTCGAGAGCGAGCTCGGCCCACGCTGGAAAGATACCGCAATCGTCGCCATCACCGAATTCGGTCGCACCGTTCGCATCAACGGAACAGTCGGCACCGATCACGGCGTCGGCGCCGCGGCTTTCCTTGCCGGCGGCGCCGTGGCGGGCGGCCGGGTCATCGCCGATTGGCCGGGTCTCAAAAGCGCTGATCTCTACGAAGGGCGCGACCTCAAGCCGACGATTGATCTGCGCACGGTGCTGAAGGGCCTCATCGCCGATCAATACGGCCTTTCGTCCCGAGCGCTGGCGGAGACGGTCTTCCCCGACACCGCCGCGCTGAAGCCGATGACCGGGCTCATCGCCGCTTGACGCCAGCTCTGGGCCGAGCCGTTGGTCGGCGTTGATCTTCATCTTGGAAGGATGGGACGGAGCGGCGAGAACTACGCGGCCTATGCCGATCGACTCGCGTTCGGGCCTGCGCCGAATATGCTTGCCCCGGATGAAGGGCCGAAGGGTTCAAGCAAGTTCATCATGGGCTGGCGCGATCCCCGCGCTCTGCAACGCCGGTCTCGTCGCGGCGGCGCTGAAACATCACGTCGTCGATCGTGACAATACGCTGCGACGAATCGCGTTTTTTTCGGCACAGCAGGCTCGGGGCCCAATCGATCGAGATTCGGCGCCTCACAACGTAAAGCCGCCATAATCCTGTTACGTGCTGTGCTTATCCAGCCGCTTTCAACTCGCGGCGCGTGAAGGAGGCGTCATGACCAAGCAAGCCGTATCGCCGATCGCGTCGTCTGCAAGTCAGCCTTGGTTGCATCAGCGCGGGGCGGAGGTGCAAAAGTTCGGCACGGTGCGTCAGTTTCCCATCGGTCTTTCCGCCGACGCCCGGCTCTATTCCTGCGAGAGGCTCAATCAGATCCTCGCCGACACGCAAATCCTCTATGCGCTCTATAAAAAGCATCATTGGCTCATGCGCGGGCCGACCTTCTATCAATTGCACCTTCTGCTCGACAAACACGCTGGCGAGCAGAACGAACTCATCGATTCCATCGCCGAGCGCGTGCAGACCCTGGGCGGCGTCGCCGTCGGCGATCCGCGCCATGTCGCCGAGATCACGCGCATCCCGCGCGCGCCAGATGGCGCCGAGGAGCCGCCGGCCATGCTCTCGCGCCTGCTCGAGGCGCATGAGACGATCCTCATCCAAGCCCATGACGCGGCGAAGAAAACCGCCGAGCAAGGCGACGACGGCACCAATGATCTCATCGTCTCCGACGTCATCCGCACCGGCGAAATGCAGTCGTGGTTTCTCGCCGAGCATCTGGTCGATACGCCCCTCGTGCGCGCCTGAGCGCGCGGACGCAGCTAAGTCTTAGAGATCGATTGCGACCATCGCCGGAACATGATCGGACGCGCGCTCCCAGCCGCGCGCGCCGCGCAAGATGTCCATGGCTTTGACGTCGGGCCCAAGCTTCTCGCTGACCCAGATATGGTCGAGACGGCGGCCCTTGTTGACGTTCGCCCAGTCGGGCGAGCGATAGCTCCACCACGTATAGAGCTTCTCGGTCTCAGGTACGAACTTGCGCAGGGCGTCGACCCAGGCGCCCGCCGCTTGCGCCCGCGCGAGTTTCTCGACCTCGATCGGCGTGTGGCTGACGACGGAGAGCAGCGCCTTGTGGCTCCATACATCATGTTCAAGCGGCGCAATATTGAGATCGCCGACCAGGATGGCGCGACGCTCGGCGAGCTTGGCCATGCGCGTCCAGTCTTCGAGCTCGTCGAGGAAGGCGAGCTTGTGCGCGAATTTCTCGTTGACGGCGGGGTCCGGCTCATCGCCGCCGGCCGGCACATAGAAGTTATGAACGTCGAGGCCGTCGGTCGCCGCCCCGCCCAAAGTCACGCGCATATGGCGCGCATCGCCCTTGTTGCAAAAGGCGCGTTTCTCGTTCTCCTTGATCGGAACCTTCGAAACGATCGCGACGCCGTGATAGCCCTTCTGTCCGTTGATGGCCAAGTGCTCGTAGCCGAGGCGATGAAACTCGCCGCTCGGAAATTCGGCGTCCGGACATTTGGTCTCCTGCAGGCAAAGGACGTCGGGCGCATGCTCTTTGAGGTAGCGGGCGACGAGGCCGATGCGCAGGCGAACCGAATTTATGTTCCAAGTCGAGAGCGTGAAACGCAAGGGGGACTCCGGTCCGGCGATGCGCGCAGAATCAGGATCGCAACGTCATTGACAAGCCAGCGCGTCGAATTACGCACAGCCCGGCGCCTGACGCCGCAATGGAAACTCCTCTTGATACAGGAGTTTTCGCCGCTCTAAGGCGCCTGACGGCAACGGAGCGTAGGGGAGGACGATGCCGCGCTGAGAATCGCAGCGCCGGATGGAAGCATTCACACGGACACTCCATCTCTCTCAAATATAACCGCTTTCTCACCTCACGACTAAAAGTGTTATTTGCGTAAACAAAATATGATCCGTGATCACAATGAGACCACAAGTTGACTAATCCGAGGCCATAATACGAGCGTTGCATATGATGCTCTGTCGGTTTTAGGAGTGATCACGGCTCTACTGGCAATTGATCTCAGCAACGGAACAAAACTGCTGTCCGAGACGTAACTGAAGAGCCGCTCGCATTCTGCCGGGCGGCCCGCGTAGGCGAATTATCGGAGGCTAAGTCATGGGAAAATTGCTGATGACTCTGCTATCGAGCGCGGCGATCGGCGTCGGCGTCATCGCCTCGACGACGCCCGCCGCTGCGTTTTGGACCTTGCTCATTCCGGTGCTGATCGGCGTTGGGGCCGGCGGCGTCGTGACCGGCGCAGCCGTCACGACGGCCAACCAACCCCCGACGGCGGCGATGACTCCGGCGCCCGAGGCCTATTCGGCGCCTGTCTATGCCGCTCCTGGGCCTGTCTCGGCCCCTGGCTGCGCTTTCTCCCATCGCTGGGTGAACGGCGCGTGGAGGATGGTCCAAATCTGCGACTGAGTGGCGGCGCGTGACGGAGCCTGCCAAAGCGGTTCGGCGGGCGTACCTGATTCTCAATGATGGAGGCGAATATGCTCAAACAACTTGCCTATGTCGGATTGATCGCCGCCGCGCTTGCGGCGCCGCCGGTCTTTGCCCAGACCGCCACCGATCAGGCGGCGCCCGCCGAGAAAATGGCCCCGGCCGCCCAGTCGACGACGCCGGCGACGCCCGCGCCGGCAGCCCCCGACGCAAAACAGGCGCCCAGCCCGACGCCGAGCGCCTCGGCAGCGCCGTCGAGCGGCGACACATTCGTCACGCAGCAAGCCATGAACCAATGGCGCGCGTCCAAACTGGTCGGGGTGAGAGTCTATGGTCCCGATCAGAAGAAAGTCGGTACGATCAAGGATATTCTGGTCGATCACGACGGCAACGCTCAGGTGATCGTCGTAAGCGTCGGCGGCTTCCTCGGCATGGGTTCGAAGGATGTCGGCGTGCCTTTCAAGGCGATGCAGTGGCGGACTGAGGGTCGCGCCGCGGCGACCAGTCCGCCGCCTGCTTCGACCAGCGGCACGGGCACCGGCATGAAAGCCAGCGAAGGCGTCGCCAAGACCGACCCCGCCGTCGTCGAGGCGAGTCAAGGCTACCCGGATATGGGCGTTCTCGCCATGACCGAGCAGCAATTGAAGAGCGCGCCGGACTTCCGCTACGCGTCGGACATGACGGCGCAAGCCGCCAACGCGCCTCGCCCGGCGCCGACCAAGCCATAGGGCGAATCGGATAAGACGCCTCGGCGCCCCTCCCTCGCCGAGCGACGTCGCAGGCCCCCGGCGCTGTCGCGCCGGGGGCTTTGATCTTGTTAGGGCCTATCGTGAGTTCGAATTGATGAGGCGCTGCTGCTCGTCGATCTTGAACAGCGCGGGATCGGGCGCGGTCGAAAGATCGACGTTGAAAAGGGTGACGACGGTCTGCAACCCCTGCGAATCGAGCACCGTCCATTGCTTGAGCGCAAACGTGGTCGGATCGAACAGAAGCGTGATCCGGGCCG
>DASZFX010000407.1:0-2968 GCA_035939375.1 Roseiarcus sp. | reverse complement strand
CTCGCGCTTCTTGCCCTCGTGCCCGCGCCACGCTTTGCGTTTCTCCAACACCTCCAGCATGCCGACCGTCATCTGCGTCGGCCTCAAGGCGTCGATCGACGTAGAATGCAGAACCGGCTCTCGCACGACATAAGTCATGGGGCCCCCCTAAAGTTCGAATGGACGCGCGCGAGCGCGAGCCTGTCGCAGTCGCGCCGGGCGGTCAACCGCGCCTTCGCGGGCATTTGACCGGCCCGATCAAATCATGCTTGTTCCTGGCGCGCGCCAGGCGCGCCCCATTAGAGCGGATTTCGATCTCCCGACATGGCCCCAGAGCGTTACAACGCCCGCGAGGCGGAGCAGAAATGGCAGAAAATCTGGGCTGAACGCGGCACGTTCACGACCCCGAACGACGATCCGCGCCCGCATTACTATGTCCTCGAAATGTTCCCCTATCCGTCGGGGCGCATCCATATGGGCCATGTGCGCAATTACGCGATGGGCGATGTCGTCGCCCGCTACAAGCGGGCGCGCGGTTTCAACGTCCTTCATCCGATGGGTTGGGACGCCTTCGGCATGCCGGCGGAAAACGCCGCCATGCAGAACAAGACGCATCCGGCCGAATGGACCTACTCCAACATCGATACGATGCGCCGCCAGCTCAAAAGCATGGGCCTGTCGCTCGACTGGTCGCGCGAGATCGCCACCTGCGATCCGACCTACTATCGCCATCAGCAAAAGCTGTTCCTGGACTTCCTCGCCGCGGGCCTGGTCGCGCGCAAGAAATCCAAGGTCAATTGGGACCCGGTCGATCACACCGTTCTCGCCAACGAGCAGGTGATCGAGGGCCGCGGCTGGCGCTCGGGCGCGATCGTCGTCCAGCGCGAGCTGACCCAATGGTTCTTCAAGATCACTGACTATTCCGAGGACCTTTTGGAAGCGCTGGAGACGCTCGACCGCTGGCCCGAGAAGGTGCGGCTGATGCAGCACAATTGGATCGGCCGCTCAGAGGGCCTCATGGTGCGCTTTGCGATCGATCCCGCGACCGCGCCGAAAGGCGCTGAGGAGATCGAAGTCTACACGACCCGGCCGGACACTTTGTTCGGCGCGAAATTCGGGGCGCTCTCGCCGGACCATCCCCTCGCGGCGGCCGCGGCGGCGCGCGATCCAAAGCTCGCCGCCTTCGTTGAAGAGTGCAAACGAGTCGGCACGTCGCTCGCCGCAATCGAGACCGCGGAGAAGAAGGGCTATGACACGGGGATCAGGGTCATTCATCCTTTCGATCCCAGCTGGCGCCTACCCGTCTATGTCGCCAATTTCGTCCTGATGGACTATGGGACCGGCGCGATCTTCGGGTGCCCCGCCCATGACCAGCGCGATCTCGATTTCGCCAACGCCTATGGACTCGGGGCGACACCCGTCGTCTGCCCGCCCGACGCCGATCCGGCGACTTTCACGATTACCGACGAGGCCTATGACGGCGACGGCCGCATGATCAATTCGCGCTTCCTCGACGGCATGACGCCCGGAGAGGCTTTCGAAGAGGTCGGGCGTCGCCTGGCGGCGCAGGATTTGAACGGCCGGCCCCAGGGCAAGCGGCAGGTCAACTACAAGCTGCGCGACTGGGGCGTTTCCCGCCAGCGCTATTGGGGCTGTCCGATCCCCGTCATCCATTGCGAGGCGTGCGGCGTGGTCCCGGTCCCGGAAAGCGACCTGCCGGTGGAGCTGCCGCCCGATGTGACCTTCGACGCGCCCGGCAATCCGCTCGATCGCCACCCGACCTGGAAACATGTCGCCTGCCCGGCCTGCGGAAGGCCGGCGCTGCGCGAGACCGACACGATGGACACGTTCGTCGATTCGTCGTGGTATTTCGCGCGTTTTACCGACCCGCACAACCAAGCGGCGCCGACGACGCCGGCGATCGTCAATCGTTGGCTGCCGGTCGACCAATATATCGGCGGCGTCGAGCACGCGATCCTGCATCTCCTCTATTCCCGATTCTTCACCCGCGCGATGCGCCGCTGCGGCCATGTCGGCATGGACGAACCTTTTGCCGGGCTTTTTACGCAGGGCATGGTCGTGCACGAGACCTATCGCTCGAGAAACGGCGAATGGATCGCGCCGGCCGATGTGCGCGTCGAATCTGGCGCGGACGGGCGTCGGGCGTTCCTCATCGACGGCGGCGCGCCGATCGAGATCGGCCCGATCGAGAAGATGTCGAAGTCGAAACGCAACACGGTCGATCCAGACGACATCATTGCGACCTACGGCGCCGACACGGCGCGTTGGTTCATGCTTTCCGATTCGCCGCCCGACCGCGACGTCATTTGGTCGGAAGCCGGCGTCCAGGGCGCCGCCAGGCAGTCGCAGCGGCTGTGGCGTCTGGCCTGCGAGATCGAACGGATCGTGGGGGCGACGCCGCCCGCCGTGCCGGCCGCCTTCTCGCCCGAGGCGCTGAAAATCCGCCAAGCGGCGCATGGCGCCCTCGCCAAGGTCGAGGACGAGATCGAAAAACTGCGCTTTAACGTCTGCATTGCGACGATCTACGAACTCGCCAACACGCTGGCCGGCGCGGCGGGCGTCATCGAGGCGGCGCCCGTTGCGGAGGATCTTCGTTTCGCTTTTGGCGAAGCCGGCGATATCCTCGTCCGGCTTTTCGCGCCCATGATGCCGCATTTGGCCGAGGAATGCTGGGCGGTTCTCGGCCACACGACGCCGGTCGCCGAGACCGCGTGGCCGGTCTGCGATCGCGCCTTGACCGTTAAAGCCGAAATCACAATTCCGGTGCAGGTCAACGGCCGCAAGCGCGCCGACCTGACCATCGACCGCGACGCCGAGGACAGGAGCGTGACCGCCGCGGCTTTGGCCCTCGACGCCGTGCAACGGGCGATCAATAATAAGCCGGTCAAGAAAGTGATCGTCGTGCCGCAGAGGATCGTCAATGTCGTCGTTTGACGCCGCTAGGCTGGCGGGGGCGATGGCCCTCGCG
>DASZFX010000406.1:0-2587 GCA_035939375.1 Roseiarcus sp. | reverse complement strand
CTTTGTCGATCGCCGCGGCGGTCGCGCCGATCATTTCGATGTCGTATTCTTCGAGAACGCCCATCTTCTTCAGCGACAGAGCGCAATTGAGCGCGGTCTGACCGCCCATGGTCGGCAGAAGCGCGAAGCCGCCGGGAACGGCGTGGCGCTCCTTTGCGATGATCTTGGCGACGATCTCCGGCGTGATCGGCTCGACATAGGTCCGGTCGGCCAATTCCGGGTCGGTCATGATCGTCGCCGGATTGGAGTTGACCAGCACGATCCGATAGCCTTCGGCGCGCAGGGCCTTGCAGGCCTGGGCCCCCGAATAGTCGAATTCACAGGCCTGGCCGATGACGATCGGGCCCGCGCCGATGATCAGGATCGTCGAAATGTCTGTCCGCTTCGGCATGGGTCCTCGGGGCGCCGCCCCTTTTTTCGCGCGGCGCTCGGTTTCAGTCGTTGACGCACAAAAAAAGGCCGCGCCGCCAGGCCTTAAGGCGCCGCAGCCCGTCCTTGCGCAAGGCTCTGACTAGCCTTGCCATCCTTAGAATGCGCCGCGGGCGCTTCGCCGGAAGGCGGGCGCCTTGTAACCGAGAATCGCTTGCCGGGGAAGGGGCGGGCGGGTCCAGCGCGCCGAACGCGGCTCAATGGCCGTGGCCGACCGCGAAAATTTGATAGAGGGCGAGCACGACCTCGACGACGATCAGGATCACGATCGTCGTCTCCAGCCGCGTCGCCCGGTCGGCGTCGATGATGTCGGTCAAGGCGTGAGCGGTTTCGACGATCACGTCGAGTTTGCGCTTTAAGGCCTCGGCGCGCTCTTTGAGCTCGTATTCGTCCTCAAGACGGGCGTAAAGTCGCTCGAGGTCGGGCCGGTCCCAAAGGACGTCCGGCTTCTCCTCGACCGCGACCCGGCCCGAGACGCGATGCTGGGCGAGGAGCGCTTGTCCGATCAGCTTCAGCATGGCGGCGCGGCGGAACGGCGGGCGGCCGGTATTGGCGAGCTTGGCGGCGAACGGCTCGATGACGTCGAAGACGGCGTTGACCTGGCGCTCATCGCGCCCCAGCGCGACGGTCTTGGCCAGGGCGTCGGCGAGAACGAGAAAGCGCTGGGGCGACAGGTCCTTGATTTGGATCGGACCGCCGGGCGGCGCGCGATCGTCGAATTCGGCGGCGATTTCGAGGGTCGCCGTCTCGTCGTCGCCGCGCGCGCTCGGCCCGGCCGTGCGCAGCTTGAGCTTGGCGAGAAGATCATCCTCTTCGATCGGCGACAGGCCGACCATAACCGCGACGCCGAAACGGAAGAGCGCGACCATGCCGTTGGCGCCGACGCGGAAGGCGAGCGGCGACGCGGCGATCATGTCGGGCCGTTCGAGTCCGGCCGTGTCGATGCGGTCGCCGACGAGGAGCGCGCGGGCGGTGAGGCGGACGACGGCGCGCGGGGCGGTCTCGTTCATGCGCTCATCCCATAGGCCGATGGGCTGGCGCGCGCCAGCGGCCCCGCAAAACGACAAGGCGGCGGGCGCAAAAAAGCATATTTATCGAGGGCGGAAACAGCGCGAATATCTTTGCCATATCGGCCCGCGGCAAAGGCTCCGTCGCGGCCAAAAGGGAGGAACGCCCGTGACCTATGCAGTTGACGGCATTCATCACGTCACCGCCGGCGCCAGCGCCGCGCAGGAGGACATCGATTTCTTCACCCAGGTCGTCGGCCAGCGGATGATCAAACAGACCGTGCTGTTCGATGGCACGGCGCCGATCTACCACCTCTACTACGCCAACAAGAACGCAGAGATCGGCTCTGTCATGACCACTTTCCCGTTCAAACAAGCGGGATTGAAAGGCAGGAAGGGCTCCGGGCAGGTCAAGAGGATCGGCTTTTCCGTGCCGCCGGGCGCGCTGAAATTCTGGAGCGAGCATTTCAAGCGCCACAAGGTGGAGCACGGCAAGGTCGGCGAGCGTTTCGGGGCGAAGACCCTGCATTTTTCACATCCCGCCGGACTCGAATTCGAATTGATCGAGGACGCCGACGACAAGCGCGCCGCCCCGACGACGCCCGAGATTTCCGCCGACGTCGCCAGCCGCGGCATCCATAGCGCGGTCATGTCGGTACGCGACGTCGAGGAGCAGGTGCGCTTCCTCGTCGACGGGCTTGGCTTCAAGAAGGGCGAAAGACGCGGCGCCTATACGCGCCTGACCGTCGGCAAGGGCGGCGCCGCAAAGACCGTCGATCTGCTGCACGAGCCGGACCTGCCGCAGGGCACTTGGACCTTCGCCCAAGGCCTCGTCCATCATATCGCCTTCGCCGTGCCGACCGAAAAGGAGCAGACCGAGATCAAGGCCCATCTCGAGGGCATCGGCTACACCGACGTCTCGGAGATCAAAGACCGCAACTACTTCCATTCGATTTATTGCCGCTCGCCAGGCGGGGTTCTCTGCGAAGTGGCGACCTCGGACATCGGCTTTGCGGTCGACGAACCCAAAGACCGGCTGGGCGAGAAGCTGCTGCTGCCGCCGTGGTTCGAGCCGCGCCGGGCGGAGATTGTCGCGCCGTTGGAGCCGATCCGCGTGCCGACGCCGCATCACTGACGGGCGCGGACGGGTG
>DASZFX010000405.1:0-7175 GCA_035939375.1 Roseiarcus sp. | reverse complement strand
CGCCGTTTGCCTCACGCCGGACTATGTTGAACGCGTCTTGCGCGACGCAGGATTCAAAATTGAGACAACGGAAACGCTTTTGCCAGGTATTACGATGCTGACCAAAGCTCTTCGACCCCAATAGGACGTTACGCAAACTAGTCTAGGATTCGAGGCGCTGCGCCTGAGATGCGCTCCTGCGAACTTCGAGAGAACCGTCACAAAGGCGGTCGAGCGCGCCGACGCAATTTCTGACTCGCAGGATCGGCGTCGCCGTCCTTGCCTCGACGGGCGCGGCGCGGCTGGCTCGGGCATGGAGCCCGCAGAGCCGATCAGGCGTCGGGCTGGGACGGCGCGCAAAGCACGGCGAAGGCCGCGATGGCGCCAGTCGCCCCAGCCACAACGTAGAAAATATCGGCGAGAGACGTCGCATGCGCGATCAGCCCGAACAGCGGCGGCGCCGCGAGCAGACTCGCATAGCCCAACGTCGATACGGCGGCGATTTGCGTCTCCGGCCGCGGCATTGCGCCTGCGGCGCTGAAGAGAATTGGTACGATATTGGAAAAGCCGAGGCCGGTAAGAGCATAGCCGACGACGGCGACGCCGGCGCTCCCGGAAATAGGGCCGGCCAAAACGCCGATGATAGCCAAAATGCAGCCGCTGCGAATCAAGGCGGGGCCGTCAACGAACCCTCGAATCTTGTCGCCGCAGAACCTGCCAATCGCCATGGTCGCTGAAAATGCGGCGTAACCGGCGTTTGCATGCGCAACGCTCGAACCCAGCTGCTCGCGCAGGTAAATGGCCGCCCAGTCGAGTACGGCCCCCTCCCCGCCGAAGGCGAGCGCCGCCATAAGCCCGACGAGGGCGGCCGTGCGGCTCGGCCGCAACGCCAGACCATGACTCTTGGCAAGGCTCCGGCTCGGGGTTTCATCGTGTAGCGTCCTCTGACCGATAACGAAAATCGCCGCCAGGCTCGCGGCCATGAGGAGCCCCGGAAAGGCGGGCGGCGTGAAGCTCTCGAGAAGCGTAGCAAATCCGGCGCCTATCACGCCGCCCATGCTCCACATGCCGTGAAATGACGACATATAAGGCCTTTCCGCACGCGTCTCGACGCCGGAGGCGGCGACATTCATCGCCACATCCATGATGCCGCCGCTCGCGCCGAAGAAAAACAACGCCAGCCCCAGCGACCAGACGCTCGGCGCGTTGCAAACGACAGGCAGAAGCGCGCAAAAAAGAGCGGCGCTGGCGCGAATGAGAGCCGCTGCGCCGATGCGCTGCAAAATCCACCCGCTGGCGCTCATTGCAACGAGGGCGCCGAAACCGACCAGAAAAAGCGTCGCCCCGAGCGTCGAAGGATCAAGCGCCAAACGCTGCTTCGCGAGCGGGATCTGCGTCGCCCATACGCCATAGATGGCGCCGTTAACGAAGAAAATGGAGGCGACGCAGGACCAAGCCCACCAGCCAATTGCCGGGCGGAGCGCCGATGCCGGCAAATTCGCCTCCCCTTTTGATCGCGCAGTCGCGCCATCGCCGCTTTCGCGGCCCGGCCGTCGGAACATTGAGCGGATAATTTCAAATCGCAAGGCCCGGCGTGAAGCGCCGGGATGGCGGGCGCCGCTCTTTGAGAGCACAGGAAAGCTCATCAAGCGTACAAGGAAGGGGCGGACGTTGCTAGTCGACCGATACGAGGGTCGCGCACAAGATGAATTGTAGGACCGGGGCTGTTCCAAGAGAAAAGACGACCCCTGCGCCTCGAATGACGATGAAAAGCGCCTCTTCTGCGAAAGAAAAGGCCGACCACAAGGCCGGCGAGGTACGCGCATAACGGGGAGATGCGCTTCAGTCCCTTGCAAGCGATTCGTTCGCCTTTATTGCGGCGAAAAAGCGTCTCAAATCAGCCCATCGGCCTTGAGCGCGCGCTTCAACTTGGTCGCAAACTCTTCAGTGAGGGCCGAACTGCCTTGCGCGGCCGCCATCAGCAGTTCGGAAGCATGTCGCCAATTTGGATTGACGTGACCGCGCTCCGGCAGCGCAAGTATGAAGTTGGCGGCGTCGCGCAGCGTGTCGAATCGGCGACCGTCTTTGAGGATGACTGGGTTTGGGAGCCTTCGGGACCACAACATCGCGAGAGTTCGTTCCGCCAGCGTCGCGGCAATGAGATTGCGCCTCGAATCAGGGCGCGACGATCGAAATGCGGCGACGGGCAAGCCTCTCAGAGACCCGATCGGCCCCGCGTGCGGCGTTAGACGGGGCCGACCAGGCGACGCGTTGATACAACGCGACAACGGGGGATCCTTCGCCGATAACGAGCGGCGGAGCCGCCGAGGAATGGTCAACTATCCAGCGCGGCCGGCGAAAATACGACCTCAACTATACCGATTCGCAATGTCGGTTTCCCCGCTGGAGCTATTGGCTCACTTGCCTGCCGCCGTTCGGCACGATCTATCTGCTGATGCTTCTCCTGTTGCATCGCGCGCTGATGGCCGTAGCAAAGGCGACCGCCTCATGGCTTGCTCCCTTGGGTCGGCGTCGATCCGTGAACCACTTGCCAAGCGACGCCGGCCAGCGCGAGCGCGGCAAGGCTCCCGATCGAGAAAACCGTAGAGAAAGAAACTCCGCCAAGCTTGCGAAGCGGACCGACTCCGAATGCTGCAAGGCCGTAGCCGACCTGATAGAAGGCGATCAACTCGCCGGAGAGGGTCGCGGCCCGACTGGGAAACTCCTGTCCGCCCATGCTGATGCTGAGCGGCAGCAACGGCGAACAGGCGAGACCCGCAGCGGCGAAGCCGGCGATCCCCGTCACGGCCCCATTGGAATGCGCGATTGCCTGGAAGACAAGGGCGAGCGCGATCGGAAGACCCAGATAGGCCCATCTTGCGGGCAGCCAGCGACCCAAAAGCGCGAAGGAGACGCGCCCCGCCGTCACCATGCCCCAGAAGGCGGTCAACGCAAATGACGCCTCCCATGACGGGATGTGACGTTCCTGCGAGAGATAGAGCGTCGCCCAATTGCCGTTGAGCGCTTCGACGATCCCATAAAGCAGCGCGGCGGCGAGGTAGAGTCGAAAACGGGCGGACAAGCCTTCCCGTGGCGAGGCTTCGCCCGCCGGCACCGCGGCGAGCGAAGCGCCGCGAACAACGAATGCGCACGTTAGTAGCGCCGAGAGGATAGCCAGGAGAAGCGGAAGCGCCCACCAGGCGCCAAGGCCGCGGAAGGCCGCAACGAGGACCGGGGCGAGTGCGGTGCCAAGCCCGAGGAGCGCGTTGAGCGCAAGCACGGCGCTGTCGGCGCGGCCGGGCGACAGCCCTTCGACCAGCGTGTTCAACGCCATGACCGCCGCGCCGAAACCGAGACCAAGTGCGGCGGTGGCGAAGCACAGGAGAACGAAAGCCGCGGTTGAACCGATCAGCGCGGGGCTTGCCGCCAGCAACGCCATGGACAGGCCGTCAGCGCAAAAACCCGCTATGAGCACGCCCCTCAGGCTGTAGCGGCGGGCGACTCGCGGCGCCAGGGCCGAGGCGAGAATCGCCATTGCAACCTGGGGGACGAACATTGCGCCATAGAGCGCGCTTGAGAGATTGAACCCTGCCGGGCTGGTGAAAATCGTGCTCGCCGCAGGAAAGGTCACCAACGCCAGGCCTTGTACGACCCCAGCGAGATAGAGAAGGCCGATTGCCGTCTTGCCGGCGGCTTGCGGCGCGGCGGGCATAGCTCAGCCGAGACGTCGACGAAGGTGGTCTCCCACCCTGAGCGCATTGGCGATGGCGGTAAGGGACGGATTTACCGCGCCGATACTGACGAAGAAGCTGGTGTCGACGACATAGAGATTATCCAACTCATGCGCCTTGCAATCGCGATCAAGCACCGAGCTTGCCGGATCCTCTCCGAAGCGGCACGTGCCGGCCTGATGGGCGCAACCGGCGAGCGGAATCTCGTTGCGCATATAGAGATCGCGCGTCGTCAGGTGCTGCGGTTGCAGGCCGATCTCGCCAAGCATCGAGCGCAATTTGTCGTAAAGCTTGCGCGTCGGAACCTGGTTGTTCGGCGTGTATGCGAGAACGACCCTTCCCTCCCGGTCGATGGTCACGCGATTGTCGGGATCAGGGAGATCCTCGGTGGTCAGCCAGAAATCGACAGCGTGGCGGGCGATCTCGTCCAAGGCGCGATTCGGCATCAGCGCGGTCAAGATCGGCTTTTCAGCGCGGTACATGCCGCCCAACGTCTTGCCGATCATTTGGATATTGCCCATGGGATAGGGAAATTCGGTCATGCCGAAATAGAAATCGTTCAACGCCAGCGTCTTTTGAAACATCGTGTCGTTCGGCGTCAACGACAAGGCCAAAACAGCCTGGCTGTTGTGGAACATGTAGTTCCGCCCAACCTGACCCGAGCCATTGGCGAGACCCGCCGAGTGCTTGTCGTTCGCCGAACGAAGCAGGAGCGCCGCGGAATTTGCCGCCCCGCAGGAGACGACGACGATGTCGGCCTCGAACCGTTCAGGCTTTCCGGCAACTTCTGCGAGCACGCCCGCCACCGCAGTCCCGGCGGCATTGGTCTCGAGCTTCAGCGCTCGCGCGTTGCGCAGCAACGAAACGTTGGAATGCTCCAAAGCCGGTCGGACCGCGATGACTTCCGCGTCGCATTTGGCGTGCGCCAGGCACGGAAATCCATCGCAGGTTTGACAGCGGATGCAGCGGCTATACGCCATATCCGCTTCATTCAGCATGACGGCCGACGGCGCTGGAAACGGATGGTAGCCGGCGGCGGTGAGATCGTCCGAAAGTTTCTGGATGCGCGGTTCATTCGAAACCGGCGGCGCCGGATAGGGTCCGCTGGCTGGCGGCTCGGTAGGATCGAGACCGCGTGCGCCATGAACATTATAGAGGCGCTCGCCCTCGGTATAATAGGGCTCCAACTCGTCGTAGCTGATGGGCCAGGCCGGCGAGACCCCGTCATGGTGCTTCAATTCGCCGAAATCCTGCTTGCGCAAACGGTAGAGGGCAGCGCCGAACAATTTCGTCGCGCCGCCGACGAAATAATGAACCTGCGGTTGGAAGGAGGCGCCGTCCGGCAGCAACCACGTCTCGGGAGAAATGTAGCGATTGAGCCCGAAGACGTCGGCGACGCTCCAATTGCGCGCCTCGCGCGGCAGCCAGTCGCCGCGCTCCAGGATAAGTATCTTCTTGCCGCTGGGCGCCAGACGATGGGCCAGCGTGCCGCCGCCCGCGCCGCTGCCGATGATCAGGACGTCATAGCGCTCCGACATCGCGATGCTAAAGCCCGACGCTGTTCTGCATCATCCCGCCGTCGGCGAATATCGTCGTCGCGGTGAGATAGCCGCCGCCATCGCCCGCTACGAAGACCACGACATCGGCGATCTCCTGCGGCTTCGCCATGCGCCCCAGCGGAATGGCGGCGTCGAGTTTCGCCATCAGCGCCGGATCCTTCATCGTGCTCACATTGATCGGCGTCGCGACCGCGCCGGGGCCGACGCCGACCACCAGAACGCCATGCGGCGCCAGTTCGACGCCGGCCGTGCGCGTCAGCATCCTCATGCCGCCCTTGGAAAGGCAATAGGCGGTGTTGCCCGGCATCGGCCAATCCTCGTGGACCGAGGTGATGTTGATAATCCGACCGCCGCCGCCCTGCTTGATCATCTGCTTCGCGGCGACCTGGGCGCCGAAGAAGGCGCTCTTCAGATTGATCGAGAGCACTCGATCATATTGGGCTTCGCTGGTGTCCAACACCGAGGTGCGGGTCTCGACGCCGGCATTGTTGACCATGATATCGAGTCGGCCGAAGGCTTTTACGGCGGCGTCGACGAGTTTCTGCAATTCATCCACGCGACTGACGTCCGCCTCGACGCCGATCGCCTTGTCGCCCAAGGCGACGATTTCGCGCTCAAGCGCGCTGCTCGCGTCGGGATCGACGACATAGTCGATGACGACATTGGCGCCGGCCTTGGCGAGGCCAAGGGCGATCGCGCTGCCGATCCCGCTGTTTCCGCCGGTGACGATCGCGACTTTCCCGCCGAGCGACATGGGGTTGGCTCCAATTGTTCAGTCGGGCAGCGCTGGCGCAAACCCGTCGACGGCGAGCCTATCACGAGCCTTGCCGCTCTGTCGCCAATTGATCGATCAGATTGGCGATCAGACCGGTCCAACCGGTCTGATGCGACGCCCCAAGCCCGCGGCCGGTGTCGCCGTCGAAATATTCGTGGAAGAGAATCAGATCGCGGAAATACGGATCGGACTGGAATTTGGCGGCGTCGCCGTAAACAGGCCGCGCGCCTGTCTCCCCGCGCAAAAAAAGGCCGATCAGCCGGCGGGCCAACAGGTCGGCGATCTCGTTCAGTGTCAGCTTGGCGCCTGAGCCGGTCGGGCATTCGATCTTGAAGGCGTCGCCGTAATATTGATGGAAGCGCCGCAAGCAGTCGATCAAGAGATAGTTCACCGGGAACCAGATCGGGCCGCGCCAATTCGAATTTCCGCCGAATAAGCGCGAATCGGACTCAGCGGGGACATATTTCACGCCGTAGCGCTCGCCGGAATATTCAAAGTCGTAAGGTCGCTCGAAGTAAGCGCGCGACAGCGCCCTGACGCCATGCGGCGAAAGGAACTCGCCGTCATCCAACATCCGCTCGAGCAGCTTGCTCATGCGAAAGACGCGCGCGAGCGAAAGCAGATGCTTGCCGTTCACGCCGGGATCGTTCCAGCGCGAGACCAGCATCGCCAAATCGCTGCGCGTTTCGCGGAAATAGTGCATTCGTTCAAGGAAGCCGGGCAGCTTGCGCAACGCCGCGCCATCGACGACCGCGACCGCAAAGAGCGGAATCAGCCCGACCACCGATCGCAGGCGCATCGGAAGCATCGATCCGTCGGGCATGCAAAGCTGATCGTAATAGAAATTATCGGCATCGTCCCACAATCCGTGTTCGGTCTCGTCGAGACCGTTCATGGCGCGAGCAATGAAAAGAAAATGCTCGAAGAACTTGGTGGCCATATCTTCGTAGACTTCGTCGTGCTGGCCGAGCTCGATGGCGATCTGCAACATGTTGAGGCAATACATCGCCATCCAGGCCGTACCGTCAGACTGCTGGATCGATGCCCCGCCCGGCAGCGGGGCTGATCGATTGAACACCCCGATGTTGTCAAGGCCGAGAAAGCCGCCTTCGAAGACGTTCAACCCTTGCG
>DASZFX010000404.1:0-3481 GCA_035939375.1 Roseiarcus sp. | reverse complement strand
GATATGGTCGTCCTCCGCCTCGATGGCGTTGCGGACCGCGACGCCGCCGCCAAACTCACGGGCGTTGAAATCTACGCGCGGCGCGAAAACATGCCGGCGCCGGCGACGGACGAGTTCTATCATGCCGATCTTATCGGCCTTCGCGCGATAACCCGCGAGGGCGAGGAACTCGGCCGAATCGTCGCCTTGCGCAATTTCGGCGCCGGCGACATTCTGGAAATCGCGCCGAAGGCCGGCGGCGAGACCGTGCTGCTGCCCTTCACCAAAGCCGTCGCGCCGGAGATCGACATCGCCGGCGGGCGCATCGTCATCGCGCCGCCGCGCGTGATCGAAGGCGAAGCCGGAGGCGAGCGCTGATGTTTGATGCGACCGTGCTGACGATTTTCCCCGAAATGTTTCCGGGGCCGCTCGGCCTGTCGCTGGCGGGCGATGCTTTGGCGCGCGGGCTGTGGTCGCTCGAAGTTCTCGACATTCGCGCTCATGGGCTGGGGCGACACCGCGCCGTCGACGATACGCCGGCCGGCGGCGGACCGGGCATGATCATGCGCGCCGACGTGATCGCGGCAAGTCTGGACGCAGCGCTCCGCGAGAACGATCCGCGCCCGCGCCTGATCATGAGCCCGCGTGGGCAAAGGCTCATGCAAGAGCGCGCCCGCGAATGGGCGGCAGGGCCGGGCCTCGTCATCCTCTGTCCGCGGTTTGAAGGCGTGGATGAAAGGGTGATCGCGGGGCGCGGGCTGATCGAAGTCTCGATCGGCGACTACATACTCTCGGGCGGCGAAATCGCCGCTCTCGCCGCGCTCGACGCCTGCGTACGCCTCATCCCGGGCGTGATGGGCAAGATGGAATCGGGCGCCGAGGAGAGTTTCGAATCGAGCCTGCTCGAATATCCGCAGTACACGCGCCCGCGCGATTGGGAGGGCAGGGCGATTCCCGAGGCGCTTCTCTCCGGCGATCATGCGCGCATCGCTAAGTGGCGGCGCCAGGAGGCGGAGAAGCTGACCAAAGCGCGTCGGCCGGATCTCATGAAGGACAGGCGATAGGGTTGCGCCGTCATTGCGAGCCGAAGCGAAGCAATCCAGAATCGCAGCGCCTTGGATTGCTTCGTCGCTTCGCTCCTCGCGATGACGATTGCGCCCGAGCGCAATCGCTACGCGTTTTTCAAATTCCGTACCCCCGCGCCATCGCCGCCGCTGCGATCGGTATGCAGAGGAACAAACCGACCTCCACCCATAGGTACGTCCTCACCCGCGCGGTTTCGACCGGAGGCGGAAGAAAGGCCGGATCGGCCTTGAGGCTGCGCCCCCAGGCGAAGTAGCGCAAGGTCGGCGCGATCGAGAGCAGGCCGACGGCGAGAAACAGCGCCATCTTTGTCCAGAAAATGTGATTGGCGATATAGTATTCGTAGCCTTTCGCTCCCCAGATGACGCGGGCGACGCCGAAAACGATCGCCGCGCCGGCGAGCGCGCCGTACCAAATGTCGATCGCGGCGACGCGCCGGATCGACTTCGCGCTCAAATCGACGCTCATCAGCGCAAGCTCGGCGGCGATCACGGCGGCCAGCGAAAAGACCGCGAGGTGATGCAGGCACGCGAGGATCCAATCCGTGAACATGACGCTTGCCTCGTTTCGATCTATTCCGCCGCCGGCGCCAGGGCCGGCGTGAAGCCGTGCGAAGCCACCGTCTGCGTCTGCGGCGCCTCGCGTTCGCCGAGGGACCTGCGGAACCACAGAGCGTACATCGCCGGCAGGAAGAACAGCGTCAGGAAGGTCGCAACGAACAGGCCGCCCATGATCGTGATCGCCATCGGCCCCCAGAAGGCGCTTTCGGACAACGGAATCATGGCGAGGATGGCGGCGAGCGCCGTCAGCGCCACGGGCCTCGCCCGACGCACCGTCGCCGAGACGATCGCTTCGCGGCGTGTAACGCCCAATTCGCGCACGTCCTTTTCGATCTGGTCGACCAGGATCACGGTGTTGCGCATATCCATGCCGGCAAGCGCGATAAGGCCGAGCAAGGCGACGAAGCCGAAGGGCCGCTGCGCGATGAGCAGCGCAAAAGAGGCCCCGATGATGCCGAGCGGCGCCGTGAAGAAGACGACGGCGAGCCGCGAGAAGCTCTGCAACTGGAACATCAGGAGGGCCAACATGCCGAGGCCCATGATCGGGAAGAGGACGAAGATCGACGAATTGCCCTTTTGCGATTCCTCGATCGCGCCGCCGATCTCGATGCGATAGGCGGGACTGAGGCTGTCGCGGATCTCTTGCAGCTTCGGCCAGATCGCGCTGGTCACGTCCGGCCCCTGCGCGCCGTCGATCACGTCGGCCCGCGCGGTGATCGCGGTGTCGCGATTACGCCGCCAGATGATCGCCTCCTCCGAGCTGTATTTGACCTTCGCGACCTGCGACAGCGGCACTGCCAGCCCGTCATGCGAAAGGATCGTCAGACTATCGAGATCGGCGAGGCCGGCGCGCTCCGTCGGCACGGCGCGTGCGACGACATCGACTTTCTCTTCGCCTTCGCGGTTCGTCGTCACGGTGACGCCGCCGATCAGCGTCTGCAAAGTCTGGGCGAGATCCTGCGGCGTGAGGCCGAGCGCGCGAGCGCGGGCCTGGTCGACCTCCAGCGTCACCGACGGCATTTTCTCGTTCCAATCGAGGTTGGGATCGATGATGCGCGGGTCGGAGCGCATCACATCGCGGACGCGGTAGGCGATCTGGCGCACCTCGGCGGGATCTGGGCCGGTCACGCGGAATTGTACAGGGAAGCCGACCGGCGGGCCGAAATTGAAGCGATCGACGCGCACTCGGGCCGCCGACAGGGCGCCTGAGGCGACGGCGCCGTCGATGCGGGCCTTCAAACGTTCGCGCGCCGCGATGTCCTTCGAGACGATGACGATCTGGGCGAAGGCTTCGTTCGGCTGAACGGGAAGGATGCCAAGCCAGAAGCGCGGCGAGCCCTTGCCGATATAGGTCGTGTAAGTAAGGGCGTCGCCGTCCCCATCGAGCAGCTTCTCTCCTTCGCGCGCGAGTTTCGATGTGGCCTCGATCGAGGTCCCTTCGGGCAGGCGCATCTCGAAGAACAGTTCCGGTCGTTCGGAGAGGGGGAAGAATTGCTGCTGCACCTGCGTGAAGGCGCTAAGGCCGGCGACGAGCAGGGCGACAACGGCGAGGATCACCAGGAATGGCCGGGTCACGCAAAATTCAAGCGTGCGGCGGAAGGCGCGGTAGAAGCCTGTGTCGTAGATCGCGTTGGGATCGACATGATGCTTGCGGCCGGCGAAGCTCGGCAGAAGCTTCAAGCCGAGGTAGGGCGTGAAGATGACCGCGACGAACCATGACGCGATGAGCGCGATGCCGACCACCCAGAAGATGCCGCCGGCATATTCGCCGACCGCCGAATTGGCGAGGCCGATCGGCAGGAAGCCGATCGCGGTCACCAGCGTGCCGGTCAGCATCGGCATTGCTGTCGAGGTCCAGG